>DMNE01000527.1 GCA_003453735.1 Nitrospiraceae bacterium
ATCTATTTCACTGGTGGCTACCATTGCCAGAATTGCCATACTGACCTATAGAAAGTTGATTTTTTCTATACGTATTCTATATGGTCTATGTAGAAACTATATGAATATTAGAGAGTAGCTCAGTTGGTAGAGCGGCGAACTGTTAATTCGTTGGTCCTTGGTTCGATCCCAAGCTCTCTAGATGAGCATTCATAACTTTAAATTGTGGTGAATATGGCAGGTACGAAAGGCAATCAAAATGCTGTAGGTCATGAGGCCTACAACAAAGTTGACTTAGATAAAGAGGCAGACGCTCTTATTGAATGGTCAGAAAAACCTGATTCTACCAGCTTGCAGCAATTTACTTATCATAAAGATTATCTGTTGGCATCTTTTGATCATTTTGTAAAGAGAAGTGATCGTTTCCGTGCAGCCTTAATTAAGGCTAAAGAAAGAATTGCATTTAACAGAGAAAGATTATTGCACGAAGGTAAATTCCACCAAGCTTCTTTTAATAAAAGTGCTCATGTCTATGACTGCTTAATGAAAAAGCAGGACCGCGACGACTTCGTTTTCAAGACAGAAGTCCAAGAGCAGATTAAGCACAAATATTCCCAGCAGTCAGCACTTCCACCCAACAACCAAAATCTGATTAATGACTCAAAAGAAATCGAATCCCTCGATCCTGGAGCGATTCAGTCCGAAGCAACTTCTGTCGATCAAACAAGCCCGGAAACGATATAATGTCTGGTGCGGTGCGGTATNNGACTCATGCTAGCCTTTTCCGCTTCACAGAAATGCTCAGAGATGGTCCACCTGGGGACGTGATGATACTGGGTGTCAACCGAACGACGATCCAGCGCAACGTTCTCACGCAGCTCTATAACTTTTTAGGCGGCCCTCCACCGTCCTCTAAATCCACGGAAGCCCGCATCTATGGCCGCAATGTATACTTCGTCGGTGTGAACGACGAGGGAGCCGTCAGAAATATACTTGGCGCGACTCTAGCTCTTGCATATGGCGACGAGGTGGCTACTTGGCCGCAATCCTGCTTTCGTATGCTAGAATCGCGCCTAAGTGTGCCCGGGGCCATGGCAATATTCACATGCAACCCGGAAGGCCCAGCGCACTGGTTCAAGAAAGAAATTATCGATTCAGATGATTCTAATATTATCCATTGGAGTTTTCTTCTAGACGACAATCCCTCTCTCGACGAATCCTTTAAAGAAGCTATCAAGCGCCGATATACTGGCATGTGGTACAAGCGATATATCCTCGGCGAATGGGCTGTAGCGCATGGACTAATCTACGATTCATTCGATCAGGAGAACATCTATGATAGAGCTCGGAACAATCCAACGCACTATGTCGTCGGTATTGACTATGGAACGTCTAATGCGACAGCAGCAGTCCTTCTCGCAATCAATCCCAGTCTCCTTCCTCAAATATCAGTGGAAGATGAATACTATTACGACTCGGCACAGAAAGGCCGGCAAAAGACCGACGACGAGCTCGCAACCGATATCAAACGATGGATCCAGTATAAATCAATCCAAGCGATCTATGTCGACCCCTCGGCGGCCTCGTTTAAACTCGAACTCCGTAATCGTGATTTACCTGTTATCGACGCCAATAATGACGTTCTTGAGGGAATCAAGGTCACGAGTAAATTCATCGCCAATAAAAATCTCGTTATTAATCGATCTTGCAAAACGCTCCTCGATGCTATCCAGTCATATTCCTGGTGTCCGAAGGCCGCCGATCGTGGCGAAGACAAGCCTTTAAAGGTAAAAGATCACGTGATGGACGCTCTTCGCTATGCATGCTTTACGCATTTTCCTAATGGCAACTTTAGTCAGATGGATCGATCGACTTATGATGATCATAGAAAGCAGTTTTATGGGGACAACTTACAGAATCCGCTTTGGCCGCAGGGCGGAGGAGGATACTACTAATGAGTATCGATTTTTCCAAAGCTTTTCATGAATGGAGAAAACGAAAAAAGCCATATGATCCGCATTTAATGAATAATGCTAGAGTTCTCACTGAATGTGTTGAAATTGAAGAAAATCAGGAAGATTTTGATAGGGCTATAGAATATTTAAAGCTTTGGAGATACTTTATCGAAAGAAAATCGAAAAAGATGTTCGACATTATTGATGAAAACTTGATTTTTTGTCCTAAACAGGGCGTTGTTCCTTTCGAATTTCCAATGGTAAAGCTCTCTTTATATGTTAAAGACAAAGATAAGAAAGTTCGCGCGTCTCCANNTTTAAACATTGCCAACATTGAGATTTAACATTTTCATAGTGAAAAGTCAGAAAAAGATTTAACAAGTGGCTCAGACAGGAATTTACATTAGGCATTAATCTTTTTTCGCCTTAGCCTCCAATATCGCCTCTTTCAGCGTCTTTCCTGTCGCTAAATAGAAAATCCTGTCGTCCATGCTTTCAATGTATTCCTCCAGTTTCTTAGTCTTGTAGGTCACGATTCCCCATANNTAAGGATAGTGCCGATTGCGGTTAAATATGCGTCGAGGGTCATGGGATTTTCCCTGGGATTTATAGGTAATATTCTGGATTGCGATGAGATATTATGTCAAGAAATGTTTGCTGTATAAGTATATTGATACATGTTCTATACTCTGGCAAAAAAGGAGTAATCTATGAAGATCTGTCAAGAATGTGGTCAAGAAAACAAAACTAGATACAAAAATCTCTGCAAACTTTGCTATACGAGAAATTGGTTAAAAAATAGAAAATTCAAAAATTGTGAAAATTGTGGAAAAGAATTTAAAACGCCAGGGAAGAAATGTCACTCTTGTGTTCGTTTTATTCGAGAAGAGCGGGAGAAGGGGCGGCCATGTGTAAAATGTCAGCGCACCCATCTTAGAATAAAAATAAAGTCACTAGGTCTATGCACAACTTGTTATAGAAAAAAATTGGAAAATGAGGTAGAAGGATATAAGGAAAAAAGAATTCTTTACAATCGACGTTCACATAGGATATATCGTGGACAAGATCCGGATGCTCCTCTTAAGAAAAAACCAGCGGGCGAAGGACATGTCAATAAAGCGGGATATAAAATTATTACGCGTGTTGGGCATCCAAATGCTAACAAAGATAAAGGCGCTATACAAGAACATGTCTTCATTATGTCTGAGCATTTAGGAAGGCCATTAAGAAAAGGCGAATCAGTACACCATAAAAATGGGATACGAGATCAANNAATAAATCACAACCTGCTGGACAGCGAGTTGAGGATAAAATTGACTGGGCTAAAGAATTCCTCAGTATCTATGGACTCAAAGTTGTAGAAATGTAGGTTAATAATGGGCAGTTACGGTAATAGTTTTTATGGAGAAGGTGATTATACTGATCCAGGAGATTATGGTAATACTCATTTAAAAGCAATGCAAGACCATTACTACCAAAGTTCATATCCGAGTAACGCCGCTTTATGGGTCCAAGGTAGCATTGATGTCCGCTTCCACGTAGGGGACCAAACTCTCTGGTCCATGATCTATTGCGATAATCAGTATTATCAATCGCGCCGCTTCTTTTTCAATTTGGGCAAACGTCATATCGACATGATTGTCGGCCGGCAAAGGCAAAACCGCAAATCGACCGTAGTTGTTCCAACTCAGGGCGATTCTGACGATTTCTGCGATGACTGGAATAAGGTCCTGAAATGGTCGGAGGATCGTGACGGTTTCCAAGAGTACTTTAGCGAAGCTTTCGAAGGCGGTGTCATTACCGGCGCGAATCTACTTCATCTCTATCCTGATTATACCAGAGATCCTGTATCTGGAGATCTATGCACCGACAGGGTCTTTTACAACAACTACCTCATCGATCCCTATACCCGCAAGATGGGCTTCGAGGATTGTCAATTTATTTGGCGAAGACGTTGGGTATACAAATCGGCCGCAATTGCCCTTCTTCCGGGCCATGCTAAGCAGATTCAGAAGATGCGGCCCTCGGGCATGAAAGACGGCCGCTTTCCATTACAAGCCGAACTATTGAATCTAGACACGAATCGATTATTTGCACTCGACGAATTCCACTACAGGACCACCCGCGAAGCGACGATGATTATCGATCCCAAAACTGGAGAATCTTCAGAATGGGAAGAGGACGAGGAAGACAGTCCAGACATGCTCAAGCGTGTTATGCAGATGCAGCCATGGCTAATGGTCAAGAAGATCCAAGTTCCCACAGTCAAACTCGTTATCACGCTCGGCGGCCATGTTTTTTATCATGGTAAAACTCAACTCGGAATAGATAGTTATCCATTCGTCCCGCTCTATTGCTATCACTTCCCCGACATACAGAGCTACATGTGGCGCCTCATGGGTGTATGGAGAAATCTTCGCGATGCCCAATTTTTATACAACATGCGCAGGATAATTGAATTAGATATACTACAGAGTCAAATTAATTCAGGCTGGTTATATCAAATTGATTCAATTGTAGATCCAAAAGCATTCAGACAGTCAGGCCAAGGTTTCTTAGTTCCAGTCAAAGCCGGGAAAAATATCAACGAAGCTTGCCAGCGTATCGAAGCTCCTTCCATCCCTCAATCGATGATCGAACTTTCGCGTAATCTTGCCGAAGACATCACTAAGATATCTGGGGTCAATGAAGAACTCCTGGGAGCGGCTACAGATGATAAAGCCGGCATCTTGGCCATGCTTCGCCAGGGAGCCGGACTCACAACCCTGCAATCGATATTCGATAGAGCAGACTATTCCCAGCGTCTCTATGGCAAAATCAGAATGGAAGCAATCCGCAAGAACTTCTCCAAATCGAAAATCACCCACATTCTGGGGAGAGAACCCCATCCGCAATTCTTTTCTGCTATGGCAGCGAAATACAATCTTGCGGTCGAAGAGGGGAACTATTCGACTACGCAAAGGCAGATGGAACTCCAACAGCTCTTGCACTTCAAAGAGCTTGGCATGCCCATCAGCAACAAATCGATCATGGATGCGGCTTTCATCACGAATAAACGCAAGATCCTCGAGGATATGCAGCAGGCCGAACAGCAGCAAGCGCAAATGCAGCAAGCGCAGATGCAATCGGAAAATGAAAAATCTCGTGCGGATATAATGCAGAAATATGCAAAGACTAGATCCGATCTTGCCAAAGAGAAAGAGTTAATGGCCTCAGCGCAAGAGAAAACGGCTAAAATCGTGGATATCCAGGCGACAGCAGAACATAAAAAAGCACAAAGCGACATGGACCTGGTCAAAATGATGATCGAGCTGGAAGATATGGATCTAGCTCAGCTAAGAAGCAGCTTCGAGCTTGCAGAAGCGATAAAGCAAGCAAATCAACCACAGCCAGCATCTATTTAAGGGGGATATATGGCAAAAAAACATCACGTNNAAAGGTGGAATGCATGGGGAACATCACGGCGGACATCACGACCATAAGAAAGGCGGGATGCATGGAGAGCACCATGGAGGTCATAGTGGAATGCGATCCCCTCAATTGCCGAAGGAACACTTTGAACATACTCAAGGCGAGCTTGGCCATGAATCGAAGCTGAAATATGCTTCAGAGATGGGCAATCCTCATTCTTTGGACAAAATGACCGAAGGTCTCGCTAACTATGCGAAAAAACACCAATTCAAATATGAGTAATTGAACATGGTCAAGTATTCAAAACCGAGCCGTGGACACGATGCGAGCGTACCAGCGCCAGCTGGAAAAGCCATTCCCGGCAATGAACATTGGGAAAAGCATTACAGTCTCAGCAAACCATCTAAAACGATGGAAGGCAATGATGGGTGTGCATTTTCTCCAATGAGAGGCCGGGATCGATCAACTACGCATGAAAAAGTGAACGAGGTAGACCATTGATCGAGCGAAGGAAAACCGCTGGTGAACTTTCTTTAAAGGCCGCCAGCGATTCGACCGACTATGACGTCAATGAAGTTGGGCAGGCGCTCGCAGAAAATGAGAAAATAGCCAAAGAGCTTTGGGATGTAGTGCAAAGGCACAATCCTATATTCAACGAGGATGAATATTGCATTGGATACGTCATCGCAGGCGATCCTTTGCTCTCAAATCTTCGTCGAAGGAAGTTCTTTGCTATGCTTTATTTGCCGTCGCCTAGGCCAAATCAGACGGTTTTTCTCTACAATAAGCGATGGGATAGGTTTACAAAACGTCTTTGGACACTTCCAAAACCGGAAACAATGGCGATCCTCTCAGAAACTCCCTATTCGCAACTAGCTTTGAAATGGCACGACATGAAACGCTGGAGCGACTGGTTTTACCAGCCTGACTTCTGGAAGAAAATACGCAAACAACACGCAATCAACTTGCTTTCGGAAAAAGAGTTTCTAGAGGCTCACAGAGAAGAACTCGTTAAGGCGGGCTGCAAGTATGTCGGCTCTCTTGGGCCCGATACCCTTAATTTTGCGAATGTCGCAGCCCAGAAGATCATACACCCGAAGATAGTCTCTCTTCCTGAGAAGAGTTTCAATGTCTGAGGGCAAACATAGGGCTTCTATAGGCACATTGGCACCCATAAACGACAATACTTGACGGAAATGAGCGAGATCTTTTTTAAACTGCTGATCTAAATCTACATCATCGGACATATAACTATGAATGATAATCAAGAGCAAAATTTAGAACAAACTCAAACAACAACTGCAATAGCGCAACCAGCTATAGATTCCAAAGAACTTCCAGAGGAGACACCCAAAGATATCGACTGGAGAAAATTTAAGTAAGCTAGAAAAAGAGAACGGGAAGCTCGGGAAGCCGCAGAATTATCTGCTAAAACAGAGAAAGAAAAGGCAGATGCTCTAAAAGCTGCTTTAGAGACTTTAGTTAACAAGCCGACTCAGCAGAATGCTTCCCAAGAAGAGGATGAGGACAGCCGAATCAACAAAAAAGTCAAACAGGCTATTGCCGAAGAGAAAGCCCGCAATGAGCGAGAGCAAGCAGAAAAAGAACACCGCGAGATGCCATCCCGACTTTCTCAAATACATGCGGACTTTGATCAAGTATGCTCCTCGGACAATTTAGACTATCTCGAATATCACTACCCGGAAATCGCTAGAGCGTTTACTAGCGCGCCCGACAGTGTGCAAAAATGGTGTGATATTTACAAGGCGGTAAAGCGGTTTGTTCCCAACAGCACAACCAGTTCAAAAGAACAGAAGAAAGCAGAGAAAAACTTGGCAAAGCCGCAGGCGATGTCTACGGCTGGCATGACGCAGACCGGAGACCAAGCGCCGCAATATCTTGACGATAAGAGAAAGCAGGACAACTGGAAAAGGATGCAACTCAGAATGAAAGGAATCGCATGAGCAATTGGATAGCGACTGATTACGTAATATTGAATTTAGATAGATTTATCTATATAGAGAATTATAGATATGTAAATAAAGAAGAGGTTGTAGAGTTTATCATAAGGGGATATGATGAAAACTCAGAAGAATATCGCCTATTCACCTCCAAAGATGAAACAGAAACCGATAAAGTTTTCAAAAACATAGCCTTCCATATGAAACCGAAATGTCTTTATGAATGAAACTCAAAATGGATATCGTAGAATAAAAGTTCATTGTTTGTATTGCGATCAATTTATGTACAAAGATGAGCCGCGATGCCCAAGCTGCAAAGCCGAACAACAGCAATNNACAATGGATTCCTAAAATAGAGCCGCAAGTGATTCCAGAAAAGCCGATATCAAGAGATGAAGTCATAATCAATTTGCTGCAAGAAATACGAGAAGGAATCAGCCAAATAAATAAATCTTTGAAAAAAAAGACTTGAAACTCTATACCTCTATTTAGCTAGTGGCGCAGTGGCTCTGCGCAGGCTCAATTCCCGCTTGGCCATCGGGTGCTTAATTTAGTCCATTGTGGCGATTGGACAAAACTTAAACACTTTACCGATGGTCAAATATGGCTACCACCACAGGTATTACCAATATNNGTTGCCTCTGCAATTCAGCGAAGACCTATTGTCTACGCCAATGTTCAACTTGATTCACTCTTTTGGCGCAGATCTTCACTACGCCGAAGCGCAAATAGGCAAGACAACTCGTATGTCTCGCTATGAGCGCGTTTCTACAGCTGGAGGACAACTTGACGGTTCTGGTATTGATCCGGCGCCCGAAGTTGTTGTTCGTACAGACGTCGATGCAACTATGGAAATATATGCAAAGACTCTTGTAATTAACGAACAAGTAACTTTATATGAGAATGATAAAGTATTAACAAAATTCACCGCATTACTTGGACAATGGATGCGGGAAANNTCTCCTCTAGCGTATCTTATTTGAACGCGACAGGTGGCATAAACGGTCAGCAACCTTCAGAGATCAGCCGCAACGATATTAACAACATCGAGCGTGTCCTGTTAGGTAATGATGCGAGAACAATGCTAGAAGGCATCGATGCTGACCTCAAATTTGGCACAGCACCGACCAGAGACTCTTTTATAGCTTTAGCGTCTACGGACATCACCCCGGACCTGCAAAACGTGTCTGGTGTCATTCTGAAGAATGCTTATCCAGAACAAGCTTCTTTGCGTCCAGAAGAATACTGTTCTGTATCTAGATTCCGATTCTTTGTGAGCTCTAAAGCCGCAAAGATCCCTGGCATCAGCCAACCGAGTGGACAAACAGTCTATACAATCCCGATGTATGGCCTTGAAGCCGCAGCTAAGATCGAGCAAAACAACTACTCCGCAATCCTGGGCTATAGACCACCCTTTGTAGTCTCATCCGTTGCGCAGAACAGCCANNGCGAAATTTGCTATCGCTCGTGCGATAACGAATCAAAACTGGATATCTGGTTTGAAAGTAACACAAAGGCTGTAAGGAGATTTTTATGACTATTTTTACTCAAGGGGCCTTTCAATCAACTGGTATAAACGTAAATATTCCCCTCCAACAAGGATTTGATTATTTCCGTACATTTAACCAAACACAGGCAGCGACCACGCAAGCTACTGGACGAGGAATAATATTTGAATATTTTTCCAATCCTGCCACTGCTAACTATTCTGCTTATCAGTGGAGCAAGACCAATTCCACAAACGCGATGAACATGTCATATATAAGCTCTGCAGGCTTTAACTATGTCGCGTCATATCCACAACCAGAAGCAGCCGTTGCTATTACAGCAATCACAGCAGCCAATCCTGCTGTAGTATCTGCTACCAACACCTACAATAATGGTGATACCGTCATTATCTACGGTGCAAGTGGCTCTTCTAGCCCAGCTTTCGAGACTATCGGCGGTATGGCATTCACTATATCATCGGTATCCAGCTCGCAGTTTACTCTGTTGGGATTGAATGGCTCTACTTTCAGCAATGCTGCTACAGCAGGTTTTGCTCGTAGGGTGTCGCAATTCAACCCTGTAATACCGCAGTATTTGTATGTCACAGCAGTTTCGCAAGCTTCACAAGCTGTGGTAACTGTTTCTCAAGATCCTACAAACTTGATTTGGGTAGGGCAAAAACTAGAGTTTACAATACCGTCTAGTTATGGAATGGTTCAGCTTAATAATAACAATTTACAATCTCTGTATAATATCAATTATCCAGCAGTTGTAACAGCTGTTAACTATGCTGCTTATCAATTCACTATTAACATTAATACGACGAACTTCACTGCGTTCAGTTTCCCAACTTCTGGGTCGCCAACGCAGCCGCTTTTTGCAACTGTAGCTCCAGCTGGTAGCTCTACGCAGTATAACTCTACTACGCAGACCTACACAGGCTATGACTTCAATAAACAGCCGTTTAGATCAAGTTATGATTTTCCCTATATGACTCTATACGCAGGGGCGAATTCTCCTGCTGGGTCAAATAACGATATCATAATCTGGCAATGCTGGAAGTCTCAAGCCGGGACTTTCTACGGTAATGGAACCTAATAGTTCCTTTAGGGGGAAGTATGTCAACGGTCTATCCTTACAATGTATTTGGATCGAACACATATCTTCCCCCTGAAATTCAACTCCCATCAGCGATTCCTATTACAAACATAACAAATGCTAATCCAGCGGTTATTACTGTTAACAATACGAATCCAGCCAATATTTATGTGCCTGGTCAATTTGTATATCTAAGTGTTCCTTTTGATTATGGAATGTATCAGGTGAACACTTTGACGGTTCTAATAACTGCTGTGAGCGGAAATCAATTTACCGTGCAATTGAATACTCTGGGCTTCGATCCCTGGACTAGTCCATCCGGCCTTGCACAGCCAGCCTCTCTTTCCCCGGCAGGAAGCCAGAACATCTATAACACGACAACCGAACCCTTTCATAGTGAAGATAACTCAGGTAACTAGGAGAAAAATATGGAAATGACACAAAGGACCGCATCAGGCTTCGAACATGGACTAATTAATACTATTGCAAATTCCGTCCCTTTCGATCCTGAATTTAAGAAATTTGATGAAAAGACTCGAGAAGAGCTCAAGAAAAAACGCAAGGAAGACGAAAAACTAGTTAAAGCTCGCTATCTAAATTCTAGGGGGGCCAATGAACGCCTAGAGCGTCCCTATTGCCAAGCTTCTGGTGGTCCCATCACACAATGGGTTTTTCTTCATGACCATGTTTATACCATCCCTAAAGGTCTTTTTGACGATGTAAACGCTCAAGCGCCTCTTGCGCAGAGATCTGATCTTTGCGATGTGAATGGGAAGCCGATACCAAAAGAAGGCTCTGGAGAAAAGATCCACAGGTTTTTTAGAGAGGATTAATTATGACGAGCACGCCGCTGGTTCAGGCTAATAACACCTATTCACAGATCGAGCTTTTAGTCAGAAGACTAACGGCGTGCTCTTCCAATGCTGCTCTTCCATCTTCAGACATTCAGCAGCAGGTAAATACTTTCTACAACAATGACATGCCATACTCGATCAAACTGGATGCGATGCGGTCTGTCTATACATTTTTCACACAGCCTTATGTAGATCGCTATCCTCTGGATATCAACTATAGCCAAGGAGTAAGAGCTCCTGCTTATGTGGATGGCATCCAGGCCTTTTTCTATGAGGATAGAGACGAGTTTTATAGATTATGGCCCAGATGGCCGACCAAGAACAATTTTTCAGCTAGCGCGCCTCTAACAGGGTCTATAACGAATATTACGAATGCGACCACCGCCCAAGTAACCAGCGCGAATCATGGACTGCTTTCGGGCTGGCAGATCACCATTGCCGGCGTAACTGGAATGACACAGATCAATGGCGGTCCCTATACGATTACCGTAGTAGACCAAAACAATTTCACTCTTAACGGGATTAATTCTACAGGTTTCGGCGCCTATTCAGGCGGGGGCACCTGGACCACATATACCCCGTTTTTCTCTTTTCAAGTAANNGCAAGTACAAGGCCCTTTTCTAGCTCTAGAAGTGACTATCGGTGGTACGGATACCTTTGGTAATCCTATCAGTGTTTCAGACGATGGATACGGCAATCTGTGGGTCCAAACACCTAATCCTGTGGTTTCTGTCCCGGCATATGGCTCGCAAATACCCAACCCTCCTCCGGTCTATTCCCCGGCTCCTAGCGGATTTCCCACACCAGGGCTTTACAATCGCAATACGCAGAATCCTGGCCTTAACCTAGCCAACAATGGGACTGGACTACAGCTTCCCTGTGGAACGGTGAACTATGTAACTGGCCAATTCACTTTTACGCTCCCTACGCCCCTGCAAAGTGGCACAGAATTGACTGTATGGGTAAGCCAATATCAGACAGGACGGCCGTATTGCATCCTTTTCTGGAATAATTTCTTTCAGATACGACCTGTACCGAAGCTATGTCACAAGATCGAAATTGAAGTCTACATGACTCCGGTCCAATTCATGAAAACAACGGATAGTCCGATATTGAATCAGTGGGTTCAATATATATCTTTTGGGGTATCGATGGAAATACTGCGCCAACGGCAAGATATTGAGGGCGTAGAAAATCTTCGTGAAGGCTTTTTGAGGCAAGAGGCACTTGTCCTCGAGAGACAAGGTGTAGACGAGATAAATAATAGGAATAAGACAATATTCGCTGGAACGCAACAGAATTTAGGTTGGAATGACGGCTGGAACTCGGGGTGGTATTGACGGTTAGTTCTTGGTGATAAATACTCGGTTGGGTTATCCTAAATGGAAATCCCAGGAGGGTATGATGAAAAACTGTATCCATTGTCAGAGAGAACTTGATGAAAAAAGCACTAAATGTTTTTGTGAAGATTGTCAAAAGATTACTAGGCTTTGTCAAGTATGCGGAAATGAATGTCCACAAAAAAAAGCAGCAAAATACTGCTCCGATGAATGCAAGATCAAAGGAAATGTTATTATTCAAGAAAATGGGTGTTGGGAATGGCAATCAGATTATTATACGCATGGATACGGAAGAACGCAATCTTATGATAAAAAAATCGGTGTTATTTCTTCTCATAAACTCAGCTATAAAGTCTATAAAGGAGAAGTTCCCGATGGAATGTTCGTATGCCATTCCTGCGATAACAAAAAATGTTGTTCCCCTGATCATTTATATTTAGGAGATCAAAAGAAAAATATTCAAGATGCAACTTCAAAAAAGAGGATGAAAAATCTCTTTGAAAATGGTGAAAAACATTGGGCAGCAAAAGTTACAGAATCTCAAGTTATAGAAATTAGAAGGTTATATAAAAATGGTGAACGAGTTAGACGCATTGCAGAAAAATTTAAT
>DMNE01000528.1:0-220 GCA_003453735.1 Nitrospiraceae bacterium
TTTGACAAGGAAGAAAATCCTTGTATACTTCAGAAGAGAAGTCTAGTTCCTTCTGCGATATTTAAGAAATTTAAAAAATGGCCAAGAACCTTGTACATAAAATTCTCGAAGCCCACCTGGTGGAAGGGGAACTGGTCTCCAGCAGGGAGATAGCTGTGCGCATAGACCACACTCTCTTACAGGACGCCACGGGGACGTTGGCGATGCTGGAATTTGAAGC
>DMNE01000528.1:365-4947 GCA_003453735.1 Nitrospiraceae bacterium
GGCATAGGAGCGGGAGGGCTTGATGTGGCCCTGTCTATGGCGGGTTATCCGTATTACTTAAACTGCCCGGTGGTGTTGGGGGTAAAACTGACCGGTAAGCTGCCTGACTGGGTGAGTGCCAAGGACGTCATCCTGGAAATGCTGCGTCGTTACGGGGTAAAGGGCTGTGTCGGGAAAGTGGTTGAGTATTATGGACCCGGAGTTAAAAACCTTTCTGCAACGGACCGCGAGACGATCGGGAACATGGGGACTGAATTGGGAGCCACGAGCTCGATTTTCCCTTCTGATGACAACACGAGATCCTACTTGGAAGCTCAGGGAAGAGGCGATTCCTGGGTCGAACTCTCAGCGGATAACGGTGCTGGATATGACGAATATGCTGAGATTAACCTTTCCTCCCTTGAACCTCTCATCGCCTGCCCTTCATCGCCGGGGAATGTAGTCAAGGTGAAGGACGTCGCTGGTATAAAAGTGGACCAGGTTATTGTCGGCAGCAGTGTGAATTCGTCTTTCAGGGACCTCATGGTGGTGGCCAAGATTTTGGAGGGACGCCACAGTTATTCTCATACTGTATTTAATATCAATCCTGGAAGCCGCCAGGTTCTTGAGAATGTGGTTTTGAAAAAAGGAGAGCTTTCTCTTCTGAAAGCCGGGGCGAGAATCCATGAGCCCGGATGCCTCGGTTGCATAGGCATGGGTCAGGCTCCGGGTACGGGACAGGTGAGTCTTAGGACATTTCCTCGTAACTTTCCGGGGCGTTCTGGCACAAGAGACGACAAGGTTTACCTTTGTTCCCCGGAAACGGCAGCAGCTGCAGCTCTGAAAGGCGTAATAACAGATCCCCGTGATCTTGCTGGGGATGTGAAGTATCCGCGTATCAAAGACCCAAAGAAATACTTTGTTGATGAGACCTCAATAGTATTCCCTTCGGATGAACTGCGCAAGACTGAGGTGATCCGAGGCCCGAATATAAAGCCGATACCGAGACTCGTACCCCTGCCAGAAAAACTTGAGGCTGTAGTAGTGCTCAAGGTCGGGGATAATATTTCTACTGACACCATTATGCCGGCAGGCAATAAGATCCTGCCGCTTCGTTCAAATATCGAGGCAATCAGTGAATTTATCTATTCGCAACTCGACCCTGATTTCCCGAGAGAATGTAAGGAAAAAGGCACGGTGGTTGTGATTGGTGGGGAAAATTATGGTCAAGGGTCAAGCAGGGAGCATGCCGCGCTTGGACCCCGTTATCTGGGCGTCTGTGCGAAGATCGTTAAAAGCTTTGCCCGTATTCATAAGGCCAATCTCTGTAACTGGGGCATTCTTCCCCTCACCTTTAAGGATCCCTCAGATTACGAGCGCTTTACCAAGGGTTCCAGAGTTGTGTTCCCGGATGTGCGGAAACGCATATACGAAGGCGAAAAGGAGATCCCCGCAGAAGTGGATGGGTATCCTATCATTACTGTTTTGGATGTCTCTGGTCGCCAGAGAAAACATCTCTTAGCAGGGGGAAACCTGAATTTCGTGAAACAGGAAATACTGCCGAAATGAATAAGACGGTTTGCGCAAAAAAATTGGCCTGCAGTCGCAATAGTGGTTGACACCAAAATGAGTTTTCGGCGAGACAAGAGAGGAACTGCACAGTGCCATAAAAATATAAGGGACTACCGGATTTGCCTCCCACAGTACTTCCGAACCCGTAGTGTTAGGCTTCAATGTTGGTGATTGACACGTCCCTTTATTGATGAATTTCGAACCTGTATGATACAAAAAGCTTCTTAAAATCCAAATAACATTGTTCTTGAAGAAGTAGAAGTAGGGGATTTTTTGAAAGGTTTTTCATCTGTCAACGAGTCTCATATGGATTCAGTTGAAATTTTAAGGCCAGTAGTATTGGCTGAAATATCTCCTGGACAATATAACTTGATTGATGGCCGCCACAGAATGGAAAAAGCGCGTAGGATGGGAATAAATAGGATATGAGCGTATAGACTGAATGTTGAGCAGCATATGCAATGTCTAACCAGCAAAAAAGCTTATGTAGCGTACATAGAATATTGGAAACAGCAAACTGAAATGATCCGATGATGGGTTTTTTTTAAGTTATTCAGTGGGTTGATTCGCTGAGATTCAAGTTGTGGGATGAGAACACAAAGAACCTAAAACAAAGGTTAGTGCTGATATGACTAAGTGCTCCATATGTACGAAGAGCAAAGGTAAACGAAATTGTATCATCTTTGGCGGCGCAGTGTGCACCTACTGCTGTGGAACGTCTCGCGGCAAAGAGAAATGTGAAGGTTGCCCTTTCTATAAGACTTCTAATCAGATCCGAAGATACGACAAAGCGCCCTACTTCACTACGCAACAAATGGCTGATAATCCCAAACTGCAGGATGTGGCCGACGTGATAGAAGGAGCGATATGTGGCTTCGACCTTGCTCAAAAACAAACCACAAGGGATGCCTTTTACGAAAGAATCATGGAACGACTCCTCCGATCGTTACCACTTTCATGACGAGACTCTGTCCTTCTCAGACAACCTGGAGGAGGAGGGATTTATATCCATTGTAGGAGCAATAAGAGAGGACTTGACTCGGGCGCCGGATAATCTGTTGGTCAAGATCATCGGAGCTGTATATAGATCAATTAAACGACACACCAGTGGTGGTTAGGATAGTCGGCGATACATAGATTTCATTTATCAGTATGTAGGCATTCGCGTAGTGAAGGGAGTGCGTGCCCTCCCGAACGCGCGTCGGACCGCCACATAACAGACGACTGAAGCAGGATCTTACACCGTTTTTTTCTGTGCAAAAAGGAACATCCGGGGAAGGAAGGCGAAATCGCTCTCGCCCTTTACTCATTAGGTTTAACTTCCCCCACGTGCAAGGAAACGCATATTTCCTTGCACCTTGACTAGAACTTAAGTATACTTTTTTTTAGCTTTAGCCTTCGATTTGAACTGAAAAAAGGGGGAGGGCCGGGTGGTAATATTAGGGAAAAGGCAAGCTAAGGGGAATTTGCTAAAATAGCAAAGATTAGAACATGCGAGCGATTAACGAAACATTAAGAGTTGTCTTCGGTTTTCAGGTATTCCGACCGAATCAGGAAGATATCATCAAAAGCATAATGAACAGGCGAGATGTTTTTGCAGTAATGCCTACAGGCGGAGGGAAATCGCTCTGCTATCAACTGCCGGCGAAGATGATGGAAGGAACGGCAGTCGTTATCAGCCCGCTCATCTCCCTCATGAAAGACCAGGTTGATGCGGCGGTCGAATATGGTATACCGGCTGCGTTTATGAACAGTTCTATGACCGGCCAGGAGATATCCAATGTGTATCGAGCTTTGCAGCAGAACCGGATAAAGCTTCTCTATATCGCACCGGAGCGTTTTGCGATGCCTCATTTTCTCGAGACCTTAAAGACTTTTCATATCTCTCTATTTGCGATAGACGAGGCACATTGCATTTCTGAATGGGGTCATGACTTCCGGCCGGATTATCTCAGCCTTGCTCTCATTCCAGGACTGTTCCCCAATTCGTCGGTCGCCGCTTTCACCGCAACAGCAACGCAGAAAGTACAGGAAGATATCATCACGAAGGTCGGCCTTCGAAATCCCTTTATCGTGCGCGCTTCCTTTAATCGCCCGAACCTTTTTTATGAGGTAAGGCCTAAATCGAAGATTCATTCTCAGGTATTGGAGTTCCTGATAGGACATAAGGCTGAATCGGGGATCGTTTACCGGACAACTCGCGATTCGGTGATGGAAACAGCAGCTTTACTTGTATCGGCTGGCTTCAAGGCCCTTCCCTACCATGCGGGATTATCTTCTGAGGAGCGGACCAAAAACCAGGAGGCGTTTAATAAAGATGAGGCTCAGGTCATCGTGGCGACCATCGCCTTCGGCATGGGCATAGACAAATCGAATGTTCGGTTCGTTGTCCATGCGGACCTTCCAAAGAATATGGAAAGCTATTATCAGGAAACAGGACGCGCAGGGCGTGACGGCGAGCCAGCCCATTGCCTCCTTTATTTCGGCAGGGGAGACATTCCGAAGATACGGTATTTCATCGACCAGATAACAGATGATAACGAACGNNGCATCACATAATGTGTGCAGACGGAGACAGCTCCTTGAGTTTTTCGGTGAGAATTATCCTGGCGATAATTGTAGGACCTGTGATATTTGCACCGGCTCTGTTGAACAAATCGACATCACCGTGGATGCGCAAATAATCATGTCGGCAATATCGAGGACGCAGCAGCGATTTGGAATGGGCCATATCATAGACATCGTGACCGGAGCAGATACAAAGAGAGTGCGTGAGTTGAAGCACAACGAGGTCAAGACATATGGTGCGGGGAAGCACAAGGATAAGAATCACTGGCGTTTTCTTATTAATGAACTCCTAGCACAGGATATGATCCGCCAGGAAGGTGAGCCCTACCCTGTGNNAGGGTCTGAATGTGCTTTATGGAAGAGAAGGTGCAATGGCATTAAAAAGGGAAGAAAGACCATCAAAGAAGAAAGCGTTTGGAGAAAGTGAGCCCGATCGGTATGATGAGGCGCTTTTCGAAAGGCT
>DMNE01000415.1 GCA_003453735.1 Nitrospiraceae bacterium
AGCAAAGTAGAAATGTCCGGTTTCCGCAGTGCTATACTGCCCCTTTCAAGAAGGAGACAGGATGGCGGAAAGGGACATTATCACGATGAATCAGAAGGAGTTAAAGCAGTTACACGTGATTCACAAAGTGCTTGAGGGATCATTGACCCAGAAGCAGGCGGCAGAGGTTGTTTCGTTAAGCGAGCGGCAAATACGGCGAATAATCAGGCGAATAGAGGCAGAGGGTGATAAGGGAATACAGCACCGGTCCCGGGGCAAGCAATCCAATAGGAGGCTCCCGAAGAAGCTCACAGAGAGGGTTGTGCAACTGTACCAGGAGAAGTATCAGGGGTTTGGGCCGACGCTTATCACGGAGAAGCTGCTTGAACTGGAGGGCATAGCTGTAAGCAAGGAGACCGTACGGACGTGGCTGATAGAGGCAGGGCAATGGCAGAAGGGGCGTAAGGTCAGGACGCACCGGCAGTGGCGGGAGCGTAAGAGTTGTTTTGGCGAGATGCTCCAACTGGACGGCAGCCATCATGACTGGTTTGAAGGCAGGAGGCCTAAATGCGTGCTTATGGCCTACATAGATGACGCCACAAGCAGGGTCTATGGCAGGTTTTATGAGTATGAGGGTACCATCCCCGCCATGGACAGTTTTAAGCGGTATATCAGGAAGTACGGCATCCCTATGAGCATCTACATGGACAAGCATACGACGTACAAGTCAACGGCCGAGCCATCTATCGAGGATGAGATAAACGGGACAACGCCGCTGAGCGAATTCGGCAGGGCATTGACGGAGCTGGCAGTAGAAATTATCCATGCCCACTCCCCGCAGGCCAAGGGGCGGATAGAAAGGCTTTTTAAAACACTCCAGGACAGGCTAGTAAAGGAGATGACGATCAGGGGCATAAGCACGATCGAGGAGGCCAATAATTACCTCCACATTTACCTGGCGGCCCACAATAAGCGGTTTGCGGTAAAAGCGAAGGAGCAGGACGATCTGCACAGAGATATTCCCAAGGGACTAAACCTCGACAAGATCCTATGCATCAGGACGGTGAGGTCTCTGAGAAACGATTTCACCGTAGCCCATAACAGCAAGCTCTATCAGATTGAAAAAGGTGTCAAGTCAAAGGAGGTGACAGTAGAGGAAAGAATCAACGGCAGCATGTTCATAACCCTTAACGATGTCAGATTACCGTTCCGGGAGATAACGGCAAGGCCAGAAAAACCAAAGGCCGCCACACATGTGCGCCGGTATAAGGCGCGCCCCCAGCCAGCCGATCATCCCTGGAAAAAATGGAACAGTAGGTTGTTTAGACAAATGCGCGGTCAGACCAAAAGGCCGCAGGGGATTGCAACATTATAACCGGACATTTCTACTTTGCCGAAAACCGGACATTTCTATTTTGCCTTGACACGGGATGAATAAAGAACTTGACATATCTCTTTGCGGGAATTATTATAATTTTCTAAAATATGTTGCAATTTGCAGCGGTAGCGCTGTAAATCAAAACTGTATTTTTTGATCATGCAGTTTGGGACACAATGAGAAGAATTTACAGGACAAATCATAAGAAGGGATGGCTGCGTCAAAAGGCTTATCAAAGTTCTTTTGTGGCCACAACGCTCTGGCTCGACCATTCTTTTGGGCAAATGATTGACTGAAGCACCTGTATTTGGGCGATCTGAAATCACAAAATCTTTTTTGAGAAGGAGGGAAATATGAAAAGAATAGGGGTATTGTTTTTGGTATTCACTTTCATTTTCTGCATGNNCTGCTTTGCCTGTCCTTGCCGGAGACGGCTCCAGCGAACTCGAGCAGCTCAAGAACCAGGTGCAGAAGCTGATGCAAAGGATCGAGCAGTTGGAGAAGAAGCAGGCTGAGACACGGACAAAAACAATTGAGACGGAAAAGAAGATGGAGGAAGTAACAAAGGCTGCTGAAAAGGTTGAAAAGAAGTCTTTCAAAGACCGTATTGACTGGGGCGGAGAGGCGCGTTTCCGGGCGATGATAGAAAACGCCTTTACACCCAAGGGCTTTTACGGTGACACAAAGCCGAGCACGGATGCCCATTACAGAGATGAGTCGTCTTTCCCGACTCGAATCAGGTTAAACGGCCACGCCGAGGTGGTGCAGGACTGGGTTGATTTTTACGCCCGTCTGACAATGAACAAGCGGTGGGGAGCCTATGATACTTCTGTTTCAGCCGCATCGGACCCGTTTAATAAGCCGAATTCTATGGAAGCAAGCCTTGGGCATGACATGACACCCAGATTTGAACGGGCATATATTACAATGAAGCTGCCCTGGATCGACGGCAAGTGGTACGTCGGGCGTCTCCCCGGCCTGGACGGTGCTCCTCAAAGGTCTGCAGGGTACATTTTCCCCAGGATGTTCATAGATTCCGAGATAGACGGTACATTGCTTCAGGTGAATGCTCCCAAGACAGCTCTTGATGATATGGACCTCCCCTGGACATCCACAAGATTATGGGGAACGCAGAGCGAACCCGGGAAAGCTCCGACCCTTGCTCAATATGAGGCAAAGGTAAAGGAAAAAACCGGGGTTGTTTTCGGATACCTGAAATATCAGGAGAACAAGCTGAAAAGTACGACCACATTGGAAACGACTTCTGCCGACTCGGATGCTTTTCTCGCACAGGCTCAGCTGAAGCTGGGCAAGGATACAACAATCATATGGGACGGGCTAACGATGGATTCATGGCATATGCCTAATAACGCAGGAATTACGGATTC
>DMNE01000252.1:0-4977 GCA_003453735.1 Nitrospiraceae bacterium
CCAATATGTACAGGGTTTTCGAGCGGAACGGGGCACAGTACCTCTCGATCATAACGCTCGCCCGCAAAGACAGGACGGGGTTACCAAAGACAGACGTCCCTCTCCACAGGCGTTCGCAGGGCAATGAGCCCGGCGGTTTGGGCTGCACCCTCCCTGCGTGCAGTTGCTGCCGAAGATTCTAAACTCAATCGCGCCGGATGGCTTTCGATCCAGATCCTCTGCCCCATACGACTTCAGGGAGAAACAGTCACCACAGTGAAAGCTCTTGCCCTAAAATGGCCTTCAGTGCCGCTTCTTTACCTGCAGCTATCAACGGCTCTGCAGCTTACCGTGGGCTACCGAGAACCTTGAGAGGGAGTTAGGATATGACAGATACGGGATAATCAACATGTTACAATAAATAATGTTCGGCTATGTGGGAAAATGCCTCAAGGTGAATCTGTCTACCGGGAAAATACAAATGTATAACACTCCTGAAGAACTCTGCGATGAATACCTCGGCGGCAGAGGCTTTGGCGTTGCTATAATCGCGGACAGGATTACTCGGGAGTATGATTCTCCTGAGATGCCTTTGATTTTTGCTGCAGGTCCGCTCGTAGCCACTTCTGCTCCCACTTCAGGAAGAATGTCCGTAATTTCCCGTTCGCCGCTAACGGGGACCACTTTTGACTGTTCCGTTGGAGGACGGTTCGGGACCGAGCTAAAAAAGGCAGGGTTCGATCTCGTGGAGATCACCGGGATATCGGAGAAATGGGTTCTCTTGAATATCAATAATCATCATGCATTCATAGAAGAGGCCCCTGCATTGGTCGGCAAAAACACCTCTGACGTGGGAGCAGAAATCGGGAAAGAGGGATCTTATGCAACCATCGGCTTAGCAGGTGAAAAACAAGTGAGATTCGCTTCCATCGTCTTTGATGGCCATTATCTCGCGGGCAGAGGAGGTTTGGGAGCAGTGATGGGTGCAAAAAGGCTAAAAGCCATAAGCGTGAAAGGCAATGGGAACATCTCTGTTGCCGACCCCGAAGGCCTTACGTCAGCCAGGGAAGAGATCATGAGGCTTCTGAGGGCATCTCCAGCCGTATTTGGCGAGTTTGGACTTTCCGAATTCGGGACAGCTGCTCTCGTTGACCTTATTCACGCCCGCAGAATGGAGCCAACGGAGAATTTCAGGAATACTTTTTTTTCACATGCCTCACGTTATTCGGGCTATGCCATGAAAACATGTTATAAGACAAAAAGAACCGGCTGCGCAGGCTGTCCGATCCTCTGCAAGAAAATCGGCACTCATGGAGAGATTATCCCTGAATTTGAGACTGTCTCCCATTTCGGCGCTCTCAATGGCTGCAGTGATTTATCGAGCATCGTTGAAGCAAACAAGATATGCAATGAATATGGTCTTGACACCATAAGTGCTGCATCCTCCATCGCCTGTTTTTCTGAAATAGAGGGGAAAACGATTTCCCCCGGAGCGATGATATCTCTGCTTATCGATATCGCTCGCCGAGAGAAAGGGATAGGCAAATCCCTTGCGGACGGCTCCTTGAGATACGCCACAGCTATGGGACATCCTGAATTGAGCATGTCCGTCAAGGGGCTCGAACTGCCTGCATATGATCCGAGAGGTGCCTATGGCATGGCTCTGGCATATGCCACATCGAATAGGGGTGGTTGTCATCTCAGGGCATATCCCATAAGCCACGAGATCCTGAGGAAACCTGTTGCTACGAATCGTTTTTCCTTCGAAGGAAAAGCAAGAATAATCAAAATAGCAGAGGATTTAAATGCGGTTGTGGATTCCCTGACAGCTTGCAAATTCGTTTTTTTCGCTGCAAGTCTCGAGGAATACGCAAAGGCGATAACTGCGGTTACGGGAAAGAACTTTGACGTGCAGTCACTCCTGAAAATTGGTGAGAGGATCTGGAACCTCGAAAGGAGATTGAATGAGCTGAACGGTTTCGACATATCTGATGACGATCTACCGGAACGTTTTTTTAAAGAGGAGGGGACATCCAGCGCCAACATAAGAATTCCTCCCATTGAAAGAAACGCATTTTTAAAAGCGAAAAATAACTATTACCATATCAGGGGCTATGAAAGCGGTGAATAATGCGTGGCATGATCTGTCCTGAAGCTTATATATTCGAAGCAGGCATTAAGACCTCCTTGCTTTCATTGTGAAAAGGTTGCAATGGGTTTGCTTTTCTGCTACCTTCATACTATAAAGCGTAGCTTTCTCTAAGCTTATGAAACGAAGACACACTTACTTTCCGAAAAACCATAAATATTCCAGGGGACCCTCACTGTGAAGGATGAAGATAAATCACGAGAGCAGCTCATACTCGAACTTGGGGAGCTGCGCAGAACACTTGCTGAATTGGAAGAATCTGTTAGCGAGGTTAAAAAGTCTGAAAAGGAGCTACGGGGAAAACTTATTGAATATGAAAAATTGTCTGCACTTGGGAGACTTACGGCAAATGTCGCACATGAGATAAGGAATCCAATAACAGTCATTGGCGGAATAATGAAGAGATTAGAAAAGAGCCTTCCCCCGGGAACAAAAGAAAAAGAATATTTGGATCTGATTTCTTCAGAAGCAAAAAGACTCGAGGGAATTCTGAGAGATGTCCTTGTTTTTTCCAATAAGGCATTTTTCCATAGGGAAAAGCTGGACATCACCCAAATTCTTGTTGAAATTTTAGATATATATGAAGACGCCTTAAGAAGTCAGTCGATACAGGTACATAAACTTCTTGGCACTGTTCCGATGATTTACATAGATAGGGGCCATGTCAAGGAGGCAATTAATAACCTCATATCAAATGCTATTGATGCAATGCCGGCGGGAGGGACATTAACTATTGCTGTCGATGAATATAGTGTAAGTGAAAAACACTATGTGGTCATAAAAATAACGGACACTGGGATGGGCATGTCTGAAGAAAAAATAGGCATGATTTTTGAGCCTTTTTTTTCCACAAAAGTGACAAAAAAAGAGACTGGACTCGGCCTTCCGATCACCAAAAAAATTGTGGAAGGCCATGGCGGTTTTATTAGAATAGAAAGTGCTGTTGGAAAAGGATCCACCTTCAGCCTCTATTTCCCCTTCAGGACAGAATAGCGACATCGTTCCGCAGAAGGGTTATTGTCGGCGCTTTCATTGACCTCACACAAATAGAAGTTACGGAGAGAAAGTCTATATGTCTTATCGGAGCATGGAGAACATCCTGAGGCACGGTTTCGACTGTCCACCTGAAACTCCAAGTACTCGGCCGTCAATCTGGCCGGTCAATCAGAGGCGAATAAACCTGCGTATCAAGCGTTGAGTACGTTCTGGTTTGTTTATCTGATATACGCTTCTGTGACGTACCTCCGCATCATCCGGTGTGAATTGAAGTAGTATGCATTCTTGCCGATGGCATTCTGCATAATACGCACCCAGGTAAGTCGATCGTTATAGAATGTCGGAATGACGAGATTTTCCAGCTTATCGTAAAGGTCTCTTGCGTCCTGCTCGTTGTCCGTAATCGTGTCCGAGACTTTACTCTCTGAGGGATAAGGACCAATTGCCCAGCCGGTAAAACGCTCAATGTGCCCCTCAATCCACCAGCCGTCAAGAACGCTGAAATTGGGAACCCCATTGTGGGTAGCCTTCATGCCGCTTGTACCCGATGCCTCCAGCGGCCTCATAGGCGTGTTCAGCCAGACATCAACACCTGAGACGAGTTTAAGCGCCATGTCCATGTTATAGTTCGGAAGATACACCATAGGAATGTTTCCTTTGAGCTTCTCTTTTATCACAAAGATTTTCTCTAACAGCCATTTCCCCGCTTCATCCTTTGGATGCGCCTTTCCGGCATAGACTATCTGCAGTTTCCCCTTGCCGATTCTCTGGAGTCTTTCTATGTCCGTGAAGAGGAGATCTGCCCGTTTATACGCAGTCGCCCTTCGCGCAAACCCCAAAGTTAAGATTTCAGGAACCATCTCAATCCTGGTCTCCGATTTAACAAAATGCATGAGGTCCTGCTTCGCCTCCATATGCGCCGCCCATATCTCTTCATCGGGAATACGCCCCACCCGAACAAACAATTCAGGTTCATTTGCCCAACCGGGGAGGTATTTGTCATAGATCCTCTTGAAGCTCGCACAGGTCCATGTATAGGAATGGACACCGTTTGTCACAGAGTGTATCTCATATCCGGGGAACATATTCTGTGAGACTTCACCATGCTTCTTAGCGACGCCATTGACATACTTACTAAGATTCAATGCCAGGAGTGTCATATTAAGGTGGTCTTTCCCCCCCAGATCTCTCAACACGGAAAGCGGTACCGGTTCGCCGAGGACATTCGAAACAAGCTCATAGGGAAACTTATCATGTCCTGCCTCAACGGGGGTATGCGTGGTGAATACGCATAAATCCTTCACCTTCTCAATATCCCAAACAAGGCGTTCGTCCCACACCTCTTCTATGTCCCTTTTGTGCTCCTTCAAAAGTTCGAGGGAAAGGAGACTGGCATGTCCTTCGTTCATGTGAAATTTCTTTATTACAAACCCCAATCTGTTGAGCATCCTTACCCCACCGATTCCAAGGACAATTTCCTGTTTCAGCCTGTATGCCTTATCTCCCCCATATAGTTGTGCTGTGATCCCTCGGTCTTCCGGCCTGTTTTCCGGAATATCGGTATCAAGGAAGAACAGAGGCACGTTCCCGCCCGTCAAACTCTTCACTTCGTAGAGCCATGCCTGAACATATACATCCCGGCCCTCTATCTCAACCGTTATTTTCTCGGGGATGAGTTCCATGAACTTCGACATTTCCCATACCTCAGGCGCTTCCGTCTGTCTGCCCCTTTCATCAAGTATCTGCCGGAAGTATCCGTACCTACTGGTCAAGGTAACGCCAACCATAGGAAGTCTGAGGTCTGCAGCAGATTTTATCGTATCTCCCGCGAGCACCCCAAGACCACCGCTGTA
>DMNE01000252.1:5003-11130 GCA_003453735.1 Nitrospiraceae bacterium
TCAGGTTTCACAGCACCATCCATTGCTGCGGCAAGAATAATCGCTCATAAGTAGCCATGGCAAACCTATCTGTCATCCCCGCAACAAAATCACAAACCATTCTATGCTTATTAGCCTTCTTTTCCGCTGGTATATCGGTAAAGACCTCTTCTATATGTTCAAGGTAATAGGCGTAGAGATCACGGAGTATCTTCTTTGCCTTGTTGAATTCGCTCATAATCTTCGCACTTTCGTAAACCCGTTCTGAGAGAAAAGCCCTAAGTTTATATATTACCATAGAAACCTCCCCACTCGGCGCAATGCACTCCATGCCCGTTTCAAGAGAGTTCCGTATCACGTCCTTAACCATCCGGTCTATCCTTCCCGAATGGTTGTTTCCGACAATCTTTGTGACGTCCTTTGGAATATCCTGTCCAATAATAATCTCTGCCCTCAGAGCATCGTCAAGGTCGTGGTTCAGATAGGCAATGATGTCCGATATCCTGACGACGACCCCCTCCGGCGTGTCAGCTCTCTCGGAAGGTTTTTGCGGCAGTATCGTTCCCTTGCCTTTGGAGTGGGTCACAATACCGTTTCTTACTTCATGGGTAAGATTTAGGCCTTCTCCATCTTTTTCGAGAAAGTCAACAACCCTGAGGCTCTGCTTATAATGATCAAAGCCGCCGGGATGTATCTCTCTCAATGCTGACTCCCCGGCGTGCCCGAAGGGTGTGTGGCCGAGATCGTGACCCAATGCTATCGCCTCTGCCAAATCCTCATTGAGCCGTAATGCCCGAGCGATTGTCCGGGCGATCTGCGATACCTCGAGCACATGAGAGAGCCTCGTTCTGTAATGATCCCCCTTCGGTGCAAAGAAGACCTGTGTTTTATCTTTGAGTCTTCTGAATGCCTTTGAATGGATTATCCTGTCTCTGTCCCGCTGAAAGCATGTCCTGATATCATCTTCTCTCTCTAGTCTCGATCTGCCTCTACTCTCTGAACTGAGACAGGCTTTGGGATGGAGGGTTTTCCTCTCAATCTCCTCTGTCTGTTCACGGACAATCATGAAACTCCCGACTGGTCTTCTCGTAGCCATTGATAATGCTAATCCTCGCTGTTATGTGGATCGGCTATTGCCGATATGATGATACATGTCCTGAACACGCTCACCTTTCCTCTTACATGCCCATCACGCTTTTTCCTGATGATATCGTAAATTCTCACCTAAGATCCTTAATGCCCAAGCACTCAAGGATACCATACGATAAATGGAAAGTACAAAACCAGGGACACCGAAGGAAGATAGAGATTGTAAGCACGCGTGAAGAAAGAGTGCTCGCCTTTTGGGTGATATCGCAGCCCTTCACTGGCTGACACCAATAAGAAAAACAGAGAGTGTCGACTTGCTTGCTTCCCTCATCAAAGGCCACAGGAATTTATGCATATCCCGGCGGTGAGCTTCAAGGATTCTTTTGATTAAAGTTTTTTGGAAAAATGCCCGATGAGATACGTGAGGAGCATTGATATGGACATGACAAAAATGAAAGAGGTTGTAGAAATATTGATGGAGAGTGATTTTTACTTCGACCTGAGTGTCAAGGAAAGATACTGTCTCGTTCAACGCATTCTTGCAATATCATCCTGCGCGGCCAATTGAGCCGCTTAGCGTCAAAGCTTGCCCGAAGATATAGTATATTAAGCCTGATCTTAAATTTTGATACCGCTGCCCAGTATTTTCATGACCTGTCTTTCGTCTGGAAGGAGCAACGCCCAAAGATGTAAAAGGCATCTCAAAAGGGGGAGTGACATCAGTCTTCCCGCCGTTGTTATTGTGCTTGTTGCGGGCAGACCTTCCCATTTTTCAACTGGAAAGTTTTTGTTTGCTCCACATTGTGCACCATAAGGTTCATGCAATAAAATGTTGATGAGCAAATGTGGCAATCCACTGGTGTCCCTTTTAGAGAGTCTCTTACGCGTTTCTACGTCCACAAGCAAATATGTTAAACTTACCTTCATGAAACAAAGCAAGGGCAAGGTCTATCTGGTCGGCGCCGGACCTGGAGATATAGGTCTTCTCACGGTGAAAGGCATGAAGTGTCTCCAAAGGGCAGAGGTAGTCATCTACGATTTACATCTCAATGCACAAATATTGAACTATATCAACCATGATGCTGAGTTTATCTATGCAGGGAAACGCGGTGGTCATCATGCCATGACTCAAAACGAGATAAACACTGCCCTTGTCAGGAAAGCGCTGGAAGGGAAGATCGTCTGCCGCCTTAAAGGAGGAGACCCCTTCGTCTTTGGCCGCGGAGGGGAGGAGGCTGAATATCTCGTACAAAACGGTATCGAGTTCGAAGTTGTCCCCGGGGTAAGTTCAGCTGTAGCTGCGCCTGCTTATGCAGGGATTCCCCTGACGCACCGCCTCTATTCATCTTCCTTTGCGGTCATCCCCGGCTACGAAGACACGACAAAGGAAGAATCGGCCATTGATTGGACAAAACTCGCAACAGGTGTCGGCACCTTGGTGATCCTTATGGCGGTGAAGAATCTGGATATGATCGTCAGGAAGCTCATGGAAAACGGTAGGCGACCCGAGACACCTGTAGCTGTTGTGAGATGGGGGACAAGACCTGACCAGAAGACCATTGTGAGCACCTTGGAGGAGGTCATCAATGAGGTGAAGGATAAGGAGATAAAGCCACCGGCTGTCGTCGTTATCGGCGAGGTGGTAAAGTTAAGGGAAACGTTAGGTTGGTATGAACACAAGCCCCTATTCGGTCACCGGATACTCGTCACGAGAGAGCATGCCGCTGGGTTTGAGCCGCTGGAGGATCTAGGGGCTGAAATACTCGAATTTTCTACAATCGAGATTGTCCCGCCCACGTGCTATAGGGAACTTGATGCTGCTATCGAGAGAATCTCCACTTATAACTGGTTGATATTCACCAGCGGCAACGGAGTCAGATGTTTCTTCGAGAGATTCTTCGGTCTTGACAAAGATATAAGGGATTTGAAGGGTATCAAGATCTGCGCTATCGGGACAAAGACCGCTGCTGAGATAAAGAGATATGGGATAAAGGTCGATCTTATGCCGGAAGAATTTCGAGCAGAGGGCCTGATTGAGACGTTTTTGAAAGTCGTCGGCCAACGATCCGCGCAGAATAGCCTCTGGGGGATGAAATTCTTATTACCCAGGGCAGAGGTCGCGCGGGAGATATTCCCGGAGATGGTAAGAAAACTCGGTGGTGAAATCGATGTTCCTGCTGCGTACAGAGCAATTAAACCGGAACTTCATGGGAAAAGGCTCAAGAGATTCTTACAGGAAGGGCGGATAACGATTGCAACGTTCACCAGCGCGGCAACGTTCACGAACTTCATTGAAATTATCGGCAGTGATGCCTATGCCTTCTTAAAAGAAATCATTATAGCGGTTATTGGCCCGGTAACAGCAAAGGCTGTCGAGAAGGCAGGCCTGAAGGTCAGCATCATGCCCGAGCAGTCGACCATAGAGGCGATGGTGGATGAGATTATACAGAAGGCAGCCCGCACGAACCAGTAACATATCAGCTGCGGATCACACTCAGAAGTCTTATGATTATTTCTCTGTCGCTGATCATGGTGTTATGGTTACCTTATAGAATCTTCTCTTGCCTACCTTGATGATGTGTTCACCTGGTCCGAGCCTTTTTTTGGAATCTGTCACCGTCTCGTTATCGATCTTCACTCCACCCTGCTGAATAAGCCTCATTGCCTCACTTGTGCCTTTCGCAAGACCGGTATCTCTCATCACCTGAGGGAGCCAGCTCACTGAACTAAGGGTGATCTCCGGAATGTCTTCAGGCAGTTCCTTGTCCTTAAAAATATGTTCAAATCCTTTCTTTGCCTGGATCGCTGCATCCTTCCCCCAATATCTCTCGACGATCTCAGATGCGAGATCCTCCTTTGCCGTTTTGGGATGCATGGTTCCATCAGTTAAGCCCCTTTTTAAGGCAGTAAACTCTTCAATGGATATACGACTCAGAAGCTCGTAATACCTGAGCATCAGGTCATCACTTATAGACATTATCTTGCCAAACATTTCCCCTGGGGGCTCATCGATGCCGATATAATTTCCGAGGCTCTTAGACATCTTTTTTACTCCGTCAGTGCCTTCCAAGAGCGGCATCAACACGAGACACTGAGATGCCTGTCCATATTCCTTCTGAAGCTCTCTCCCGACGAGGAGATTGAATCTCTGGTCGGTCCCTCCGAGTTCTACATCGGCCCTAAGCACTACCGAGTCATAACCCTGTAACAACGGATAGATGAATTCATGGATACTGATGGGGTTCTGGTTTGTAAACCTCTGTTTGAAATCTTCCCTTTCGAGCATCCGTGCAACGGTATAATGGCCCGCAAGCCTGATAAGGTCCTCAACGGTCATAGAGGACATCCATCTCGAGTTAAAATCAATGAGGGTTTTCCCCGCGTCAAGAATCTTGAATATCTGTTCCTTATAGGTTTTAGCGTTCTCAATGACCTCCTCTTTTGTGAGAGGTTTTCTCGTCTCGCTCTTTCCCGACGGATCACCGATCATACCGGTGAAGTCACCGATCAAGAAAATCACTTCATGTCCAAGTTCCTGGAATTGCCGCATCTTCTCGAGGAGCACGGTATGGCCAAGGTGGATGTCGGGTGCTGTCGGATCAAAGCCCGCCTTAATCCTCAAAGGAGTATTCTCTTTGCACGCTTTATCAAGCTTCTGAAGGAGATCCTTTTCGAGAATTATCTCAACAACGCCTCTTTTGATTAACTCTAGCTGCTTTTCTGCTTCTACCATAGTTGATTATGATAAACCGGACGTGCGAATTACGTCAAATGAGTTACCGATAGAGCGCTTTGAGATCAAGATTTGTTCTCAAAGCGCTCTTTTCAATCCAAAGCAAATGATGGAGGGCAGAAATGGAAGGCTGCCATCGCTTGATGGAAACTTTCCGATCATGACTTCATGAGGGACCGCTTAACAGTTCTCAGAAGACGGAATCCCCATGAACAATGAGCGTTCTGGGGAATCCCATGGCCAGACCGACATCTCACTTGCCTGCTGCTTCAGAAACCGCATTGATCAGGCTATCGGCCTGGGGGTTCGATACATTCCTGAGGACGAGGATATCCGTAGGGTCAACTTTTTTGCCGTAGTAGGCCTCATTCAATCCGTCCCTGACCTTCACGACTGCTCCGTCCAGTGAGATGCCGACAAAAAGCCCTTTTGAATGCGCGAAACTGATGATGTCCGCACTGAGATTGGCCGTCGCTGCAGATGCGCCGGCCCCGACCGGCCCCATCGCAACACCGACACCGGCGCCGAGCTTGACACTGCTTGCCAGCAAGGCCGTGACGCCCCGTTGAGTCATCGCCAGAAGTACCACTTCAGATGCCTCGCCGCCAATCTGGAGGCCGAAGCTGCCGCCTTCGAGCGCNNACGATGAAAGCACCCTTCAGGATTTGGGGAGCGATGAAAACGCCTTTAGCTTTTCTCAGGAGGTCGCGAAAAGCCTTGTTGTCCTTGGCCGCGACAAAACTGTCGAAGCTGATCTTCGCCTTCTCGACCAGTTGCGTGCTATCCATGACATCGTCGGCAACTGCGGGAACCACGCTGAAAGCAACCATTCCCATAGTTGAAAGGATCACAGCCATAACTATCAATACAGTAATTTTCCATGACAACCATCTCTTCTTTTCCATAATTTCTCCTTCTTATTTGTTGTCTTGCGTCCATTTAATAATCATGGCCGGTTCACGCTANNCCCATCAGAACTGCACCTCCCTTTCTATCCGTTTCTTACCGAAAAAACCTTGAAGATATCGTTCCCCTCTCGATGACCCTGAATTTATGATAGCACGAAAAATACAACTTACAAATTCGGACGGTAAATCCGAAAAATGATGACGGGACGCAAGGCAAAAAATTCTGCCCCCGGGAATCCGTAAAGGCAGACCCCTTTTATTCTTAATGAAGCTCCCGAGGCCGAAACGACACGCAATCACAACTTTTCCATAGCTGAAGGTGGGGGCTTGCGGCCTTGACCCTTTGGTCAGACCAGAGCTGAAGACTGTTTCATTACTTCACCCTTGACCCCTCTTTCACATCCCTTTCAGGGGTGAG
>DMNE01000252.1:11195-20415 GCA_003453735.1 Nitrospiraceae bacterium
ACCGCCACAATCTGCCTTTCTTCACCGATAGTCACTTTGAGTTTTATCAGTTTATTCGATTTCTCTACCCGTTCGGCGCCGATTACCTCACCGATCATTAATTCGACCTTTGCAAAATCTTCTATGCCGATTAGTTCCTTCTCCCCTTTCTCGATCACCGGAGGTTTCCCCTTCTTTTGCTCTTTCTCCTGATTTCTTGCTTCTCTTGTTTCTATCCTGGGGAAGAGCTGCTCTCCGCCTTGAACCTTAACACTATACCCGGGTTTCCACTGCCACTGAAACAAATCGCTGTTTCCAGCAGCCTCTCCCGTGAGGGACTTAAGCCCCAGCTGCTTCCATATCCTTTCAGAGGTCGCGGGCATGAACGGGTAGATCACTAGGGCAGAAAGTCTCAAGGCATTCCATATATTTGCCATGATTTCTTTTACCTTACCAGGGTCGCTTTCAAAGACCTTCCAGGGTTCGGTCTTCGCGATGAGGGCGTTAGTTTGACGGATAATATCCCAGATGCTCTCAAGAATCAGATTGAACTGCAGGGTTGACCAAAAGCCATCCTCATCAGAAAAGAGCCTCCGGCACTTGTTAATACAGATGCTTTTATGGGTGTCGAGCGCTCCAGCGATCTCGCCACCGTCATAAGCTGAGGAATATTCCAGATCGATAAGACCTTTAAAATACTTTTCTGACATAGCAAGAAATCTGCTGAGCAGATTCCCGAGGTCATTGGCAAGGTCAGTATTGATCCTATTAACAAGTACCTCTTCAGAAAAATCTCCGTCAAGTCCGAAGGGAACCTCCCTAAACAAAAAATACCTGAAGGCATCAACGCCATATTTATCAACAATTGCATGAGGGTCCACCACGTTGCCCAGTGACTTCGACATTTTTCTACCTTCAACCGTCCACCATCCGTGCGCGAAAATAGTCCTAGGAAGGGGGAGATTGAGGGCCANNGAAATATTTACAGGCAGGGGGAAACTGAGGGCCATAAGCATTGTGGACCAGTAGACGGCATGGGTCGTAAGAATATCTTTTCCGACGAGATGAAGCGATGCCGGCCACAAGAATTCGCCGATTCTCGCCTTTTCGGCAGCTGGAGCAAGATACCGAGTTGCGGAAAAATAATTCACCAGCGCGTCAAACCAGACATAGGTAACAAAATCCTCATCAAAGGGCAAAGGGATACCCCAGGAGAGTCTCTGCTTGGGCCTTGAAATACAGAGGTCTCCGAGCGTGTTGTTTTTTAGAAAACCGAGCACTTCATTCCGCCGGGCGTCAGGCGATATGTATGATGGATTGTCTTCGACATACCGGATAAGCCTTTCCTGGTATTTCGACATGAGGAAGAAATAGTTTTCTTCCTGAATCTGATCTACGGGCCTCCCGCAATCCGGGCATCTACCCTCAACGAGTTCCTTTTCCGTCCAGAACCTCTCGTCGGGTGTGCAGTACCACCCGGAATATGCTCTCTTTTCTATCTCTGACCTGTCCCAGAGCATCTGCAAAAGCCCTTGCACGGTTTTTATGTGCTCTGTATCCGTCGTACGGATAAAGGCGTCATTTGATATTGCTAATCTAACCCAGAGTTCCTTGAAATTCCCCACCATGATGTCAGCATGTTCCTTAGGGGTACGTCCCCTTCCAACGGCTGCTTTCTCTATCTTCTGCCCGTGTTCATCTGTCCCCGTTAAAAAAAATACCCTTTTGCCCAGCAACCGATTCCACCGAGCAAGGATATCTGCAGCGATGGTCGTATAAGCATGACCTATGTGAGGGATGTCATTTACATAGTAGATAGGGGTTGTCACATAAAAAGTGTTACTCATTTCCGAAACCTTCTTCCAGATCGTTTTCGCTTGTGAAACCTTCTCTTATCGCCTTCGTTTCCAGCAGATACCTTTTCTGTTCTTCCAGGCTGCCCCGTATCCTTTTGGGACTTCCGAGATAAGCCATCACTTGCGCCCTCTGAGGTCTCAAATCGGTTCTGTTTTCCAGGGGTCCTCTGTATCTCCCCTTCGACCGCGAAGTAGTTAAGATTTTTCTGCTCTGTGCCTAGCCCTTTGCTTCGGTCCACATGCTTCTCCGTACGTTCTTCAGCGTCAGCTAAAGAATCCCCTTCACCAACGACATCACCGTCTTTCACGCCTTCGCCTCTCGGGACCATTGCCTCGCCTTCCTGAACCTTTTCCGCCAAGGTGTCACTGTCACTGTATTCATAACTCAGACAGCACATCAGCCTCCCGCAGACACCTGACAGCTTGTTCGCATTGAGGACAAGTTCTTGGCTCTTAGCCATCCGTATGGATATCGGCTCAAAAGACGTGAGGAACGTCTTACAGCACAACTCCCTTCCGCATATCCCGAGTCCGCCCACGGTCTTTGTAGCGTCCCTCACCCCGATCTGCCTCATCTCGATGCGCGTTTTGAATTTAGCTGCTAGGTCTTTAACCAGTTCCCGGAAGTCTATCCTGCCGTCTGCAGTGAAATAAAAAATAAATCGCTTTTTATCAAGGGTCACCTCAGTATAAATCATTTTCATCGGTAGCCCACGCGCCGTTATCCTTTCGATGCAGTAAGACATGGCCTCTTCCTCAAGAGCCTTATTCTCCGATTTTTGATTGAGATCAGCTTCCGAAGCCTTTCTCAAGAGCTTTTTCAACTCCTTCGTTCCTTCGGCACGTGTATGTCTTTCGACTACAACGTTCCCCATACTCAACCCCAGTTCAGACTCTACAACGACAAGATCTCCTCTTGCGACTTCAATACCGTTTACTTCGAAGTCATATATCTTCCCACAGGTCTTAAATCTAATCCCGACAACATCAGGCATTTTTAACTCCTTAGACGGTCAATGCTTGCCCGTCAACTGCACCGTTCCCATCATGCATAACTCAGTACAGACCTCAGGACAGATGCAGTATAGTTCCAGGTTATCGATTTGTTCAAATTGAAATCAAGTTTCCCCTTAAGGCGGGTTATCTTATGGTAAGCTCTTAATATGGACGGCATATCAGTTGCTTTGCTCATTCCCAATACGGTTTTTCCGATGTCGGCATGAATAAGGACCCCTTCGTCAGGTGTTATCTTTCCTATTGCCATATCTCTCAGCAAAATCACGGCCATATCAAGCCATCGCTCCATCTCATCCCTATCTGTCCAAATTTCACCGTCACCATCGAACATATTCCGGAGAAGACTGAGAAAGCGCTCCCTCTCTTTGAGTGGTTCAGATGAGAGGGCAACGCCGGGCCTTCCCATAGAAAGTTTAACGATAACCGACAGCGGATGATCAATGGTCATTGGTCTTTCTTTTCCTCGACTGCCGACGGTTGCCTGTCGACCGTTGACCGTTTGTACGACTTCACTACATGCCTCAGTGGAAAGAGGAGTGAAATGAATTCGGGAGCATCTTGACCGAACGGTCTCGGGTAACCGATCAGGGTTGGATGATATCAATACAATGAGACTCTCAGCAGGAGGTTCCTCCAGTGTCTTGAGAAATGCATTTGCAGCAGATTGGTTCATGGTATCAGCGTCATCGATGACAACAACCTTTCTTCTGCCTTCATATGGCATGTATGAAAGAGCATCTTCCACGGCCCTTATCTGATCAACCCGAATCTCCCCTTTTTCCGGTGTTATCACGATCACATCAGGATGGGTTCCAGCCTCAATCTTCTCGCAGGAATGACACCTGTCACATGCGTCTGTTCGTCTATAGGCAGCAACCTGCGGACCTTCAGAGTCTTTCTTATCATCTCTATGAAACGTATCGAGACAGTTTATTGCCTTGGCGAGATTGACCGCGGCAGACCTCTTCCCTATACCAGACTCTCCGCTAAAGAGATAGGCGTTTGGTATCCTTCCCCTGTCGAGTGTGCGAAGCAGGATACCAATCGGCCTATCCTGACCTATAATATTCTTGAGCGCCATAATAACATCAGACAACAAAATACGTCATATTCAGTATTTTCGTTCCTCATTCGGTATAAAGAATTATACCCTTAGGGAAGAAGCATTGACAAGAGTACGACAGGCAATCGTTTACTCAGGATAGACCTCTTATGATCTTTTGGTTACAATGGCGCCTAGAAATAAAGAGGATCTTTCTTCACCCGGGCGGATTGGGAGTGCATCTTCACGCAGCGCATCTTATAGTTTCTTACCGCTGAATTTCGATAATTCTTTCAGTTTTCTTATGACACTTGCAAAGTCCTCGATCCCAAGGGACTGAGGCCCATCGCATAGCGCCTTCTGCGGGTCGTTATGAACCTCAACCATCACTCCGTCCGCACCGCATGCCATGGCTGCATAACAGAGAGGGGGCACATAATTCCGAACCCCGGTCGCGTGGGAAGGGTCTATGATTATCGGCAAATGAGATCGCTCATGAATTACCAAGACGGCCGAGAGATCCAATGTGTTCCGAGTAGCACTTTCGAAGGTCCGGATACCCCTTTCACAGAGAATCACATCTTTACAGCCCTCGCTGAGAACATACTCAGCAGACATGAGAAATTCCTGGATAGTAGTCGACATTCCCCTCTTCAATACAATAGGCTTACCGAATTTACCGACCCTCCGGAGTAATGAAAAGTTCTGGACATTCCGTGCCCCTATCTGCAGAGCATCAGCATAATCACCCACCATCTCAACATCCTCCGGATTGATAACCTCAGTGACAAAGGGGAGTCCTGATTCTTCTCTTGCCTTGGCGAGCAACTTCAGTCCTTCCCGTTCGAGTCCCTGGAAGGAATAGGGAGAAGTCCTTGGTTTGAACGCGCCTCCCCTGAGCATCTTTGCCCCTGCCTTTTTCACCCCTATAGCGGTTTGGACGATCTGTTTTTCGTTTTCCACAGAACAGGGGCCAGCGATAACCCCAAAATGCCCTCCGCCGAAGAGCGCACTGTCCACCTTCACGACCGTCGCCTCTCTTCTGATCTCCCTACTGGCCAGTTTATATGGCTGCAAGATAGGGACTAATTTCTCTACACAGGGATATGTCTCCAAAGCCTCAAGCATATGTTTATCCCGGTCATCGCCCACCGCACCGATAACGGTTCTTTCCACACCGACAATAGCATGGGGGGTGAATCCCAACTCTCTTATCTTCTTCAGGACTGCCTCTACACTCTTCTTCTTGCATCTCGGCTTTAAAACAATAATCATTTGACCTCCTGCCCAACAAAAAACCACAGGGTCTCCTGCCCCCTGTGGCTCTCCCTTCTAATATTATTCATAGATCATTACATGCCCGGCGAGACTTCTGCAAAGCAACCAGAACATCGAGAACATCACGGGAACGGATACGAGTATGATTGTGAACACACGGAAATCATGCTCTAATGTACATCCTTTTCAGATTTCTGTCAAATTGGACAAGAGATCCGCGAGGCAGTCTGTTGCTTCGCGGTGTACCGCTCAAAAAAACAACAATTGATTTTCCTTGATATACCGTGAGTGCGCCGCGAGGGGTCGCGGATTCAGACTTTATTTTTTCTTTCTTTACTGCTGACGGCGAAAGGCCACATAATTTATGTACAGGAAGAGATACCTAGAATGCAAATGAGATCCTCCCGCCATCAAACTTTTTTTGCAGTTCTGATGGTCGGAGGATCTCATTTGGTTGTTCTTTCCATGACTTGACGGAGCCGGATAGTGAGGTAAACTTTAAGTGAAAAGAGGAAGGGTCTTAGATAGAAGGGAGGTGAAGGAAATGAGAGGGGCGGCTGTGTGCCTTTCGGTGTTGTTGTGTTTCTTCATTTCCGGTATGCTTGTCCATGCTACTGATACGCCCAAGGAGGATTCCGATGCCCTCTTTGAAAGGAAATGTAGCGTATGTCACAAAATAGACAGGCCAAAGTCACAGAGAAAGACGCAAGAGGAATGGAAAAACACTGTGATACGAATGAAAAATATCCACAGGGCACCCATAACCGATGAGGAGACGAAAGTAATCGTTGATTACCTGTCCAGTGCCTACCCGCGGTACATGAGGGTGCCTTATACAGGGGGTTAGAAAACAGGTTTTTTGCGTAAAAGGACGAAAAAATATATTTCAAAAATTAAGCGATCCTTGATCGATTTGGGCGCGTTTGGCTTTCCCTATAAAGTTTAATATGACATCGCATTATAAAAGGTTTTGGAGCGTGTCTACCCCATGCTTGTGCAACCACTGAGTAAAGACTATTTCTTTTTCCTGAGAAGCGCAATGATCCCGGCATGATCAGGGAAATGGTCCGTCTGCTTCTTCGAAAAGATAAGCTCGTTATCAACCCTGACTTCCAATGCCCCTATCTCCGTTGAATGTACAAGGAGCGGCTTGATGCCCAGGTCTTTCTCTATCGCGATTGCCAGACTGCTTGCAATAGGTCTGTAGTTGCATGCACCGCAGTATTCTATCGAAATTTCCATACCGTTCCCCTTCCTCCTGACAGTTTTTCCGGCGTGCAGACATCATAAGAGAAACTGAAAAGACCCCTCTAGTATAAGCATGCGAAATCGTCATTAGAACAGTTCCAATGACGTCGTGCAATATTTGTCTATGGTTTTAGGAACGGCTTTTCTATAATTCCTTCACCAGCCTATAGAGGGCTGGATATTCCGGTTCCAAGGCTGATACGTCTTCTTTTAAGAGCCTCAGTCCCTCTTCAACATATTTTAAAAAAAATCTCCTGCCCTTGACTTGTGAAAGAAAACCATAGGCCCCCAATGCCTGCATATGCCTTTGCACCCTGCACGGCAACAACGATGTCAGAAAGGCATCTTCGTCAAAACCCTTTTTCACATTTTTCTTCATTGCGTCGGTGTAATAGTGCAGAAGTCTTGTTTTCATAATTCCTTCGATGGGGTAATAGGGATCCCATAGCAGCGAAGCAAGGTCGTAAGCAGGGGGACCTATCCTCGCCCCCTGGTAATCGATCAACCAAGGCATGCCGTCCACCATCATGATGTTCTGCGCTTGGAAGTCTCTGTGGATGACGGTCTTCGGATATGAATCCACTCTCACGGCAAGCCGATGGAACTCTTCCTCCAAGGACGAGGCATTATTAACCACCATAACCCTGAGACCTTTGACGAACCGTTCAATGAAATAATCGGTCTCCCACCGCAAATGATCATAATTGAATGCCCTTCCCTGCAGTAAAGCGCAGTCCGAAAGGTGCTCAGTTAAGCCATTATGGATCTTAACCGCGATGTCAATAACTTTCCGGTAGAGCAACTCCACCTCACTTGCCGGGCGTCTGCACTTTAGCCAACTGTATAATGAGAGGTCTCCCAAGTCTTCCAGGAGAGCCTCCCTCTTTTCCCGGTCTTGCCCCAGCAAGGCCGGAACAGGGATATTGTATCTCCGAAAAAAGTTTGTATAGGAGATATAGCGATCGAAATCCGGATCGTCCCGCTCAAAGCGAACAAGCACAGCTGATCTCGCTCCCTCTCTCATTCTGAAATACTTCCGGTTTGAGCCTCCTGTGCCGATAGTGATCATCGGATCATCGGGGGATATGCCCAGAATTTCACGCTCATCGAGAGGAACAACAAAATCGGGACCGACTAGAGAATTTTCGTAGGACATGTCTTCCTTCAGAGAACTTCCCGCCAGAATAATGCAATTTTTGATGGTTATCCCTTTTCCTAACAGGGATTTCTCCTCGATCGCTACAAATCCCTCTATTGTTGCATGGGGGCATCCTTTCACCGTTGGGTGAATATAGACCGTTTCTCCCTCCGCCCTCAGCGTCCGGATGACCGCGGCGGCATAGGAAGATGGGGTCCCGATGTCCGTCCAATAAGAGCCGCTGATGTCAAGCGTTCCGATACGACATCCAGCAGCGGTTGCGGCAAGCCACGCCTCAACCACAGATGATGCACCATTGGGGAGAAATTCAAAGAACTCAGGATTATACACGGCAATCCCGGCAAAAGCTACAACCTTTCCAGAAGAAGTTTTGTCATTGAGTGATCTCTTGATGCCCTTCAGATATCCCCGCCTATCTACGAGAACGTTATTGAACCGACGAAAGTTATGTATCGCAAGGGTAGCAAGATTTCCTGATGACTGATGGGCATCAATAAGCCTTTCGAGATCTATTTCCGACAGTATATCTGTGTTGTGCACGAGAAATGTGTTGCCGGACAGAAATGACTCGGCATTTTTCAAGGCCCCCCCGGTTCCCAGTATCGGATTCTCCGCAAAGAGAACCACTTCTTTGCTAAAGCGTGAATTGATTATCCAATCAGTGATGTCCTGGCACTTGTAATGAAGGTTCATCCCGATCTTAGACGGCATGAGAGGAAATACCTTTTCAAGGAGAATTTGGAGTAAGGGTTTCCCAAGAATGGGGAGGAGTGGCTTCGGGATATGAGCGGTAATGGGCCGCAGTCTTTCGCCCAGGCCTGCAGCCAGAAAAAAAACAGAGAAAGATTCATTCATAAATCAAAAACCGTTTTCTCACCGTTCTCTCGAATTGGTGGCACTCCTCCCTCCACCATGCCTCCATACGATCCAGGTCTTCACTTCCGTCTATTTCTTTCCTGACCCTGTCAGTTCCGCAAAGGATATCAATGGGCGTCTTTTCTGTCTCGTATTCGTAAGGGGGATTTTTCCAGAGGGGCCTTTCAGGATACAGGTCATGTACCGCCTTGAGCACCGCTACGCCTGCCTTAAAAGGGCGGAAGCGCTCCCTGTCTATGACGTGAAGCTGTGCACCTCCGCAGAGTCTTCCTGCATGCTTCTGGAAGGTTGGCTTGAAATAGAGAGCTCTAAAGGCGACGCCCTGAAGTGCAAACTCCCTGAGTCTTTTTACCAGAGATTCGGGATTGATAAAAGGGGCGCCGAATATTTCGAAAGGTCTTGTTGTGCCTCTCCCCTCGCTCAACACCGTACCTTCAAGGAGACACATACCGGGATAGACGCAGGCGGTTTCGAGCGTCGGAATGTTCGGGGAGGGCATTATCCAAGGCATGCCCGTATCATTAAACCACATATCCCGTTTCCAGCCTTTCATGACGACAATATGGACAGTGAGGGATGGGTAAAACTTATCTCTTAAATATTGCCCGATCTCGCCGACAGTCATTGCGTGGCGGATGGGAAGAGGCCGTTGGCCCACAAAAGAAGCGTAAGCGGGGTTCAGTACAGGTCCCTCGGTGATAGCCCCTCCTATGGGGTTCGGCCTATCCAAAATCATAACGGCCTTACCCATCTCGAAGCAAGCTT
>DMNE01000173.1:0-166 GCA_003453735.1 Nitrospiraceae bacterium
AAATTCGCTGCAAACTTCGGCATTATTCCCTCCCGTAACAGCAATAGCGTAAAAAAATTATAGCATAAACCCTGGTCGAAACCTTTGCCCAAGGTGCAAATAAAGACGGAAATCGTAGGTCGAGTATACTAAAATATCTTAGGAGAGCAAGACACGAAAGTTTTGC
>DMNE01000173.1:178-3723 GCA_003453735.1 Nitrospiraceae bacterium
AATGGGAGAGCGTTTCGAAAGTGATAAAAAAGACTAAACAGTTACGCTATATCATGAGCGATCTTGTTACTAAGGTATGCGGCGGTGATGCCCGCAACTCTTCTGCTCTGCTGATCTGGGAAGTTAAATGCCAGAAACCTGTCCCCCATCACCCCTTCTCCCCCGCTATTGTCCCGTTGGAAGACGATTTGGACCTATTCTGAAGGCACAATTTGGTATCTAAGGAGAAGGATTTCAGAAAGACCTGTTTGTTACCACAAATCCGCCAAAGGATATAGGACAAACAATCTCGGGAAGATTTGGAGGCAATATGCAGCAATTCAAAGTGCTTTTCTATATATCTCAGCATGGCAATTACTGTCATTTTTGTGTTGCCGCACTGCTCAAAGATAAAAGCAAGCATGATCACATTCGGCATATCAATCGGATTATCGGCGGCTGTGTCCTTGATTATTTCATAGCAAGGTATGGCTTCATGCAAGGCATCCTCAAAAACGCTCAAGATTATTGAGTGCTTCGGCACGATCGAGTGGGTGCAAATGGTCCTTCGGCTCCAGCCTACATTCTTGAACCCTCAGAGGCGTCCCCCAAAAAAGCTGTACAGCAGTATCGTGAGCACCATGAGCGTCACGACAACGTAGGTGCGGTCCCCCTTGCCGGAGGAAAGCAACAATCGAGAACGCAACTCGTGCGATCGGGGTCGCGATCAGCAGCAGGAGTCCTAGTTGGATGAGTCCGCGGCTGTGGAATGATACGACATCTGTCACGATTCCGTGTAGCGTGCGCAGGTCGGTGGGCTCCCCTCGAAAAATCCGGTAATCAGGATGCGTCGCACCATAACGCAGCAGATAGAATACCCCCCCCTATGGAAACTACCCCAGCGGCAAGAATAACCCCTCCTCTCAAAAGATTGCCGATAATCGTCTCGACCCGCTGGTTTGTCCATCTGCCCGTGGCTGGTGACATTTTAAATCCTCTTTGTCAGTCCGTTATAAATCATCTCGATCGCAAGAAGCAGGATGATTACACTGAAGATAATACGCAAACTGCGCGTTTTTGCTATGACAAGCTCGTGAGTCCCTATGAGAGAACCGATCAGTATGCCGAGCATGACGGGCATCGCAAGCCCCGGATCTATATATCCTCGATTGAGATATACTCCTGCGCTGGCCGCGGCAGTGACACCAATCATGAAATTGCTTGTGGTCGTGGACACCTTAAACGGAAGGCGCATTACCCGATCCATAGCCAAAACCTTTACAGCCCCTGATCCGATCCCGAGCAATCCGGAGATAGAACTGGCCAAAAACATCAAGCCAAAACCGGAGGGAACAGAGTGCACGTGGTAGTGTTCAAGACCATGCGGGGTTGGATAACTTCCATCCATCTTCAGACGTCTTGCCAGAGGGTCGGGACGATCGGCCTCTTGTCGTCTCCTCTGCTGTCGGCCCGACAAATATGCCGAATAGAGCAGAATTATCCCGAAGATAATGGCAATTGTCGAGGTCGGCAAGCGTGCAGCCCAAAACGCTCCTGCCAGCGCGCCCAAGGTTGTTGCTAGTTCCAAGAACATCCCGATCCGGATATTGCTGAAACCTTCCTTAACGTAGGCTGCCGCAGCCCCCGATGATGTAGCGATCACCGAGACCAGCGATGCGCCGATCGCATACCGGATATCCACCCCAAAGACCAGGGTGAGGAGCGGCACGATAACGACCCCTCCGCCCAGCCCTGTCAATGATCCCAAAAAACCCGCTACGTCGAGCCGAGCCAAATAAGTATGGTCAAAACAAGGGTGTTCATCGGAATAGCCCGTTCAGTGAGACATTTTTTTCTCTCCAAATGAAAGCTTCCTATTTCGGTAAACACGGGAAGAATCAGGCACTTTTTTTACCAAATGATATTTTCTCCTTCTGCTTTTGTCATGCAGAGTGTAGATACGAGATAAGTAAAACAACGATTCCTACGCCAATGGGAGCATATTTCTGCTTAGACACCGCGGTTTACCTTTAGCATATTTTCCGTGTGATCTCATCCTTCATCTTCTCAAACTCTTCTGTAGTGATTTCCCCTTTCGCATACCGTCTTTTAAGAATATGAATTGGTGATTCTCTGTGTTTCTCGCTCCTGCCCGATACCAAATTCACAAGATAGACGATGCCGAGCAGTATCAGAACTGCGAAGATGACGATGAACAGCCAGCCAAACTCCATTCCGCGTTCAACAATGCGCCAATGCATTTTTATTATCCTCCTTTATTCAAAGTGTACCATGGCCACGCCACTTTTTACAGTCGCTCCGCACAAGATCACGGACACGATCGGAGACCTGTGATATCCTTTTTCTTGACAACTCCATACAAAGAGTTACTATTTGGTATAGGACATCGCAGATCAATGTCTATATGTTTTCCATTCAAGGGATCCTGTGAAGGAAACTTGTAGGATTTTTTGATTCTTAATCATGAAGTAGGTGCGATTTAAAGTGACCAGTTAAGAGACAGGCGCTGAGTCGTTGTTGTCACTGTGTGGCCCGGCAGTTTGCAGATGGCGCTGGAATCCAAGTCGGAGATATGATCGAGGAGGTCAGCCGTATGCTAAAAAGAAGTCCGGAAGAGGCAAGTCTGCGCTCCGCCTTGTAAAAAGGGTGACCAGACTTTTTCTGTTACTATTTAAACTATTTAGGTGCAGGAGGAAAGTATGAAAAGGATAGGGCTGTTATTATTCGTCTTTTCGTTCATATGTTTTTTCGGGGTTGCCGGGGCTTCGGCAAAAGAGGACTCCAAGGAGAGTCTTGGCGAACAGTTGTTCATGAAACACTGCAGTAAATGCCATCCAAACGGAGGGAACGTGATCACCGTCACCAAGACGCTCAATCCCAAGGACCGTGAGGCGAATGAGATCAAAACAGAAGAAGACGTCATCAAATTGATGAGAAACCCGGGACCCGGCATGGTAAAATTCGGCAAGGACGTCATCTCCGAAAAGGACGCGAAGGCGATCGCTGCCTATATTTTCAAGACCTTCAAATGACTTTGAGCAATGTTACTCCGAACGTAAAGTGTTTTCCAGGGGCGTTCACATAAAAGGAGGCTCACAATGAAAGAGAGTGATTTCAGAAGAAATGCCTTTAAGGTAGCCTTGCTTTGTTTTACCTGTCTTTTTGTTTTTGTATCCCTTCACCTCCTTCAGGGAACTGCTTTTGCCAAAGAGGTTTCACCTGAGGCGAGGGAGTTCCTCAACAGGATGAGCAATTATCTGTCAGAGGTTGCGGAGGTGACAACGCCGTCTGTTGTGAACATATCCACTACTACTACTATGACGAGGGAAGAGCATCCTTTCGGCGATTTTTTTAATGATCCATTCTTTAAGAGATTTTTTGGAGATGGCTCCGAACATCCCGGCATCCCCAAGAAGTTCAAGTCTTCCGCGCTCGGCTCGGGCGTGATAGTGTCGAAAGACGGTTATATTCTCACCAATTACCATGTGATCAAGAACGCGGAGGAAATAAAGGTAATACTTTATGATAAAAGGGAATTTAAGGGA
>DMNE01000478.1:0-153 GCA_003453735.1 Nitrospiraceae bacterium
TACAGAAATTGAACCTTAGTGGGAATAAACAGAGGATTTCCGTCGTATGGTTGGACTACCTTAAGCTTAGCCCCGCATACATTTAAAGCTATTGACTAGAAGCCTACGCACAAAAGACTATATTATTAAAACAATGGACAAAAAATATGTTCT
>DMNE01000478.1:294-20336 GCA_003453735.1 Nitrospiraceae bacterium
CCGCTCTTTATATTGACTGTTCAAGGATTAATGTCATAGAGAGACAATATGGCAAGAAAATCTATCTGGATGTTTTGAGAAAAATCCAACATGTAATCACGGATATGAAAGGAAAGAATATCAGACGAGAGGATATTATTGTTTCTAATCATGCTGGTGGCGACGAGTTTATTATTTTCCTTTCAAAAAAGCGCGAGGATGTCGTCACTTTTTATCCATCAGATCTCGAATCGTTGTGTGAGCGGATAAGCGATACTCTCAACGATAGCATTTCCCCTATTACATTCCCTTATTTAAGAGGGAGGCCAAAGATAAGTGTCGGCTATGCGGTAATCATAAATAACCCTCTGATAAGGAGTGAAAAACTCATTAATATGCTCGTGGATGATGCCAAACACATGGCAGGTTATCAGGAATTGAAGAGAAAGATGAGAGATAAGGAAAAACTCCAAGAGTTGATATTAAAGGAAAGTATTAAAACGGTCTTCCACCCAATAGTGGACCTTACAAACAATGTGATAATGGGTTATGAGGCACTGACTCGTGGGCCAGAGAAGACAGAATATGAAAACCCTTATGTTCTGTTTGATGTGGCGACGGAAATAGAATTGCTTTTCGAACTTGACAGGCTTTGCAGGAAAAAAGCATTGCAGAATGCCCGAGGGATAAGCCATCGACACAAGCTTTTTATAAACTGCTTGCCCTCGGCAGTTCTAGACCCTGAATTCAGAGATGCACATCTGAAATCAGTTCTCGAGGAGTTAAGGATCAACCCTGTTAATATCGTCCTTGAGGTTACTGAGAGAGAAGCAATCGAGAATTTTGACCTTTTCAGAGATGCGGTGAAATACTATTCCGACCTTGGTTTTGCAATAGCTGTTGACGATACTGGCGCAGGGTATTCGAGTCTCGAGACGGTAGTGGAGCTTAAACCGCAGTTCTTAAAGCTAGACATTTCCATAGTGCGGGATATAGATAAAAATATACTTAAGCAGCAACTGATAAAGGCTATAGTGGGCCTTTCAAAAGAATTGGGTTCGGTGGTAATTGCCGAGGGAATTGAAACCCAAGAAGAGTTAAGAATTTTGAAACAGATAGGCGTAAATGTTGGTCAGGGATTTTACTTTGCGAAGCCTGGTCCTGCCTTCCCCTGTATTCGCGATTGATGCTCTGCCATTGAGTGCGTTAGTTTTGTGAAAAGGACAGATAATTCAAATCCAAGAAAAGCCGGATCGTGTCCGCGTACCCTTTTCAAGCCATTGGGGCTGCGCTACCTCTATCTCAGCATATCAGAAAAACCGGGGCTGGCATCCATTTAGAGGGTTATATGCTAATCTTAAGCTCACCAGGTACCAGAGAGACAATCGCCCCGCAATTGGATGTTTTATCTTGACAGATCGTACCTCTTNNATTCGTGACTGCGGCGCGAGCCTCCGAGATGCGGAGAATCGAACTCACCGATGGAACCGTTATCACAGGAGAGATTGTTTCTTTGTCCAATGGTGTTTATACGGTCAAGTCTGCCAGCCTTGGAACTATACAGATCCAAGAATCCAAGATCCTCACCATCGGCGCGAAGGGATCACTGGGGAGCTCCGGAACCGCCGGAGACCAGGTAAAATCTCTTCAGGAAAAGATGATAGGCGACAGCGAGGTCATGAGCCTCATCCAGGCACTCCAAAACGATAAGGATTTGCAGGAGATCCTGCGCGACCCGGAAATCATGAAAGCGGTGCAAGCAGGTGACATCTCCGCTCTTGCGGCAAATCCGAAGTTCATGAAGCTGTTAAACAAGCAGACGATACAGCAAATAAAAAATAAAGTTTCCCAATAAGTAGTGACGAGTAGCTCAAGAGCATGGACCTTCCGTTCCTCGTTCAGAACCTTGCTTCGGATCTGAAGTAGCTGATATTCAGCCTCTGTCTTTTCGTGCTCTCCTTTATTCATAAGATACCCGGCAGCTTGCTGCGGGCACGTTGTGTCGTCGGGGTCCAGNNGCGCGGGGTCTAATGCCCCGTGCGCGAAGAGGGTCCGGGAGCGCAACGTGCGACCGGGCCTTTACTGCAACACCAGAGTTCTGAAGCTGCGGGGTGTGTCCTGCGGGAAGAAACGCAAAGCCGTCAGCTTTAGCCGGAATTAGGCCGACCACAATCTTTAGCATTATTGGTGCGGTAAGCTATTCTGTATCTCTTTCAGTTCTTTTATGGCCTGATTTATCTGAAAAAAATCAAACCATTGCTCGTTTTCCACCGGACAGCTGAGGTCGCTTCCATACACCCTCCATGAATCATTATAATTGGCGATGTGCTTATACCCGAGCATGCGCAGCACCAGATAAGTGTAAGAGGATCTGGTACTGGTTTGGCAATGGACTATTACAGAGGCGTTTTTAGGGATGTCTTTGTAAAGACCGGCCAGCTCCTCAATCGGGCGCATCCTGTAGCTTTCGGAGTCGTAATTTTTCTGTACGCTGATATTCCTGGCGCCGGGAATATGTCCGCCGCGCAGGGCCCTTATGTCGTAGCCTTTATACTCGGCTTCTGTCCTTGTGTCTATAATGATTGCTTTTTCTTTTCTGGTCGCCACTGCTTTCACCTGAGCGGTCGTGGCCAGCCGGGATGGGACGATGTTGGCCTTGAAGCTGCTTGCGGGGAGAACGGTTTTTTCCTTCTCTATTTTCCCGTTCTCATCCTGCCATCTCTCGAACCCGCCGTCGTAGTACTGCACTGTGCATTTAAGCTGTGGACTGTTGCAGCCGAGGTACTCGATAATCCAGAAAGACACGGTGTTGCGGTAAACGTCCGCCGCTTTTCCATAGATGATTATGTGCTTGTCGTCTGCTATCCCGGCATCGCCGAGCGTTTGCTCTATTTTTGGCACAATCGTATAGGCCTTTTCGGCGGGGTCGCGAAGTGCAATGTCCGCCCGCCTCCCCAGATTCACCGCGCCGGGAATATGCCCATTATTGTAATCGTCTGCATCTCTTGCATCGAGAAGGATCCAGTCGAGCTTGCCTAGTTTGCCTGCAACGAAAGCGGTATCAACTGCGAGGTCCATCCCCCGCGAGACACTCGCTGAAGCAAGAAAAACAATTAAGAACAAAACGATAAAACCAGAGCGCCGCATAATCTTACCCTCCTTTTAAGGAATTTGCGTTAAGCCGAGCATGCCGAAAGCATGTCCTTCGACAACGGCAGACATTAGATGAGCACGTCCCAATCGGTCGTTTTGATGATATTTTTTCTGATTGCCTCTTTTATCTTTAAGTCAAAAAAATCTATCGGGTTGTAATCATCAGTAAGTATGATCGCAGGAGTATTTTCAGGAACGGCGATCTCCCTGCCCATAAATCTTCTGACAACGTCATCCGCCATAGGATGAACAGGGAAGTCCTTTATCAAATCAGGGTTAAAGGACAAGGAAGAATCATTATAAGCCAGGACCGCAACATTCCCGTTTCCTGCCTCATCGAGACCTGACGGATAAAGCTTAACAATTGTGAATACTTTTTTAAGGGACTTTATGATTGATGCCAGCATAAACGGTTGGTCTCTCAAGCTGCTGCTCAAATTAAAAGCCACGATACCTTTCGCGGTCGTCCTTTCCCTCAGGAGTCTAAACGCCTCCAGACTCAACAGATGTCCGGGGGTCGTGTCTCCGTTAAAAACATCTACGATGATGAAATCAAATTTTTTTTCTGAGACCTCAAGATAATACCGAGCATCTGAGATCACAACGTCTCCTTTGATCTTAAACCCGAAGAACTCCTTTGCGATATCTGCAACCTTAGGGTCTATATCCACCACTTCAGTCCGGATGCCCCTTTGCTCGTACCACATTGGTATAATGCCTGCGCCAAGCCCTATCACAAGACAGTCTTTTCCGGAGGGGTTCATGCCGTAGGGAAGAAAATTCATGAAATAGGGATACTCATAGACTGACATTCCTGATTTCCTCTCGATTCCGCTCTGGACAAACCCGTCGATCATCAACTCCCGTGTCGCCCTGTCAGCATATGAATAATCCACCACCTTCAGATTGCCGTAAAAACTGTCGGCAGAAAAGACCATTCTGACCTTTGTTCCATTCGGCATAGTCTTTTGAACGTTACCCGGGACATAGGTAAAAAGAAGAGGGAAACACAATACAGCCAGAAAATACCACTTTCTCCTCAAGAACACGAAGTAGATGACCGAAAGGAGAATGAGTGAAACGCCTATGAACTCAAAGATCCTCCCAACCCTGAAATAGGCTATGAATACAAAGCCTGTGAGGACGGTCCCTATAAAACTGCCCGCTGTCGAGAAGGCATAAAAAATGCCGACGGTCCTTCCAATATTTTTCATCTCCCTTGCAGCTATTTTGATGATATACGGCGAAACACATCCAAGCAAAAAGAGTGAAGGTCCAAACAAGATCGCCGAACTCGCAAACGCTCCCAGGCGCAGGTCAAGAGAGATACATGCCTTAAGTACCGGCCCTCTTAAGGAAGGGATGAGCAGGGTCAGAGCACCGGCCAGGAGAATAATTCCATAGAGATAATCCGGGTCACTTTTTTTGTCAGACAGAGTCCCGCCTATAGCGTATCCCAGCGCAAGCGCGACGAGCGTTACAGTGATGAGCGAGGTCCAGACGAAGAGACTAACACCAAAAAAAGGGCCCACTACTCTTGAACCCAGCACTTCTATCACCATCACAAGCCCGCCACAGACTATCGCGGTAAGGATTAGATACACGATGAGCCCTCTGGGCGTCTCTCTCAGCCGGGCGCTATCGGTCATGCGCCTTGTCCTCTCTCATCGAGTGCGGGAATATACTTTGCATGGAACTATGCTTATTATACTCAAATACTCGGGATTAAGTCCTTACGCCAGAAGGGTATACAGGCCGCGGGAAACAGCTATCATAATAGCTGTCACCGAACTCTGCAAAAAACGGCGATGATTGGATCAAGGTGATAGGGAAGGGCAACAAGCGGGGGGGGGAGATTNNTTCTATAATCCCTTGAAATTATTGGCGCCCCATGCGGGATTCGAATCCGCATTACAGTCTTCATGCAGAGCTAACGTAGAACGGGAAGCGCATAAGTAGCAAGGAGCGGCTGGTTACTGTAATATGAAAAAAGGAGAGACCAGTGAGGATAGCAATCTCCTCGATAGTGCAGAGGAGATTGCGAATTATAAAAAATGCAGGATGAGAGGGGGTTTTCTATGAGGGTGACAGCCGAAAAAACAGTCAATGGAAAAACCATACGTCTCGTGCAAGGCGATATAACAGAAAGGGAGGTCGATGCCATAGTGAATGCTGCTAATGCTTATCTGCAGCATGGTGGAGGCGTTGCAGGCGCTATCGTGAGAAAAGGCGGTCAGATCATACAGGAGGAAAGTGACAGAATCGGTTTCGTCCCTGTCGGCAAAGCCGCTTTTACCAGTGCGGGAAGGCTTCCGTCAAAATATGTAATTCATGCAGTGGGACCGAGGATGGGAGAGGGAGACGAAGACAACAAACTGAAGAGCGCTGTTGTCAATAGTCTGAAGCTCGCGTCGGGGAAAGCTCTGAAAAGCATATCCCTGCCCGCGATAAGTTCGGGCATATTCGGGTTTCCCAAAGATCGATGCGCAGCGATACTTGTTGGGGAAGCAGTACAGTACCTAAAGGCGAATCCGAAGACCAGCCTCGAACTTATTGAGTTCTGCACTTATGACGACCTAACGATGGGGTATTTCGTAAAGGAATTTGAGAAAGTCCGTTAGGCTACCGATAGGCCTTCTGTATCTGTTCCTGCACCTCTTCAGGAGTTATGATGGCGCCCCCTGGCCGCCCGTAGAAGTGGACCTCCGATCGCCCGTCGACTGACAGTCTCACGTCCTCAACCATTTGGCCTGCGTTCAGTTCAACGGTAAGGAACCTCCTGCCCTTATGGGAAAGGGCATAGAGTTGTTTTTCCGGAAAAGGGAAGAGGGTGATCGGCCTGAAAAGTCCTACGCTTAAGCCGTCATTTCTGAGTTTTCTTACGGCGGACAAGGCGATTCGGGCAGCGATACCAAAGGCGACGACTATCAAATCAGCATCCTCTGCTGCAACAACCTCGAATCTCACCTCTTTTTCTTTCATCCGTGCGTATTTCTCTTGAAGGATATTGTTCCTGTATTCAAGCTCACCCTCGCCCATGTAAAGGGATTTAATGACATTGGGCTCTCTTCCTGCGCATCCTGTCAGCGCCCATTTCTTATCAGGTAAATCCTTTTTTTCATACGGAGTCGGATAGTATGGCTCCATCATCTGACCCAGTATCCCATCGGCGAGTATCATGACGGGGTTGCGGTATTCATCCGACTTGTCAAATGAGAGCATGGTGAGGTCCCACAGTTCCTGAAGGTTGTAGGGCGCATATACGAGGAGTTTATAATCGCCGTGTCCTCCGCCCTTTACCGCCTGAAAATANNAGATAAGATATGCCTTCCTGCTTCAGGCTTATCCCCGGGCTGCTTGAAGAGGTCATGGCTCGTACCCCGCATGCGGATGCGCCATAAACCATATTTATTGCAGCCAGTTCACTCTCAGCCTGAATGAAGATACCACTTACCTCACCCAGTCTCCAGGACAGGTATTCGGGAATCTCATTCTGGGGGGTTATGGGATAACCCGCGTAGAAGCGGCACCCTGCCTGAACGGCCGCCTCTGCAATGACCTCGTTGCCTTTCATGAATAGCTTCTCTACCATCGCAAAAATTATATCATATTCGCACATTTGACAAAACGCAAATCCTTCCATTATGATTCTACTTCAAAGAGATGAACTTCCAGTCCATCATCCTAAAACTCCAAGCATTTTGGTCCAAGCAGGGCTGCGTACTGCTGCAGCCCTATGATATCGAGGTGGGTGCGGGGACCTTCCATCCGGCAACATTTTTCAGGGTCTTAGGGCCGGAGCCCTGGAGGGTCGCTTATGTCGAGCCTTCTAGGAGACCGACGGACGGCAGATATGGCGAAAACCCCAACAGACTCCAGCACTACTATCAATACCAGGTGGTCCTGAAGCCCTCGCCTCTGGAGAGTCAGGAACTCTACCTGGAGAGCCTCAGTCATCTGGGTATCGATCCCCTGAAACACGATATCAGATTTGTTGAAGATGACTGGGAATCGCCTACCCTCGGTGCATGGGGCTTGGGCTGGGAGGTCTGGCTTGATGGGATGGAGATTACCCAATTTACCTATTTCCAGCAAGTGGGAGGCATAGACCTTAAACCGGTATCAGTGGAGATCACCTACGGCCTTGAGCGGATAGCTATGTATCTGCAGGGTGTGGACAATGTGTATAGTCTCGACTGGGGCAACGGAATAAAGTACGGGGATATCCATTATATTGGTGAAGTTGAGTCTTCAAAATACAACTTTGATTTCGCAGACACTGAATTGCTCATGAAGCAGTTTGAATCATACGAGAGAGAGGCGAAGAGGCTCACTGGTCTCGGCCTTGTCCTGCCTTCTTATGAGTTCTGTCTGAAGTGCTCACACACCTTCAACCTCCTTGAGGCCCGGGGGGCCTTCTCGGTAACGGAGAGGACAGGGTATATAGCCCGCGTAAGAGTTATCGCAAAACTCTGTGCAGAGGCATACTACAAGCAGAGAGAGGAGATGGGTTTTCCGCTCCTTAATCGCGAATTAGCAGGAAGTGAACGGTGCCAGCCATGACCCCGGATATGAAGGGATCCTCACTCCTCATGGAGATAGGCACTGAAGAGATACCAGCAAGATTCATTGCGCCCGCCTTGACTATGCTCAGAGAGAAAGCCGGATCGGTATTCAGCGATTACTCTATAGATTTTTCTGATGCGCAGACCTACGGAACGCCGAGACGACTTGTCTTGCTGATGAACGGGTTACCACCTATGCAGAAGGACATCGTGAAGGAACTCTACGGTCCTCCCCAAAGAGCTGCTTTTGATAAAGACGGAAACCCCTCGAAGGCCGCTCTGGGGTTTGCTGCTGCTGTAGGGGTGGAGGTGTCGAGTCTTCAGATACGGAAAAAGGATAAAGGCGAGTATGTGGTTGCGATCATCCAGCAGAAGGGTATCGCCGTCAAAGAACTTCTGCCCGAGATTCTTCAGAAGATAATCCTTTTATTGCACTTCCCCAAGTCCATGCGATGGGGCAACGGCAGTTTCCGGTTCGTCAGGCCTATTCACTGGATATTGGCTCTCTGTGACCGAGAGGTGATCCCTTTTGAGCTTGACGGCATCAAGAGCGCCAATCTTACAAAGGGCCACCGGTTTCTCTCTCCGGGGGTCTTCATCGTTAGAGAGATTCCTACCTACCTCCATCTTATGGAGAACAACTATGTGATCGTGGATCAGGCAATGAGAAAAAAGATCATAGCTGAAGGGGTCGCTAAGCTTTCGTCATCGGTTGGGGGCTTACCAGTGAAGGACGAAGAGCTCCTTGATGCCGTAACATATCTTACTGAATACCCTGTTCCCTTTCTCTGCGAGTTTCCCCATGATTATCTCAGGCTTCCCCGGGAACTGCTCATCACCGTGATGAGGGATCATCAAAAATTCTTCGCCGTGGAGGACGAACAGGGAAGACTCAAGAATCATTTCATAGTCGTCAGCAATACCAAGGCAGAGAATGCGGAGACCGTAAGGGCAGGCGCTGAACGGGTCATCAAGGCGAGATTCGAGGACGCACGGTTTTACTATGAAGAAGATCTCAAAACGCCGCTTCATTCTAGGATAGAGGATCTCAAGAGGGTGACCTTTCATGACAGGATCGGAAGCCTTTTTGACAAGACAGAAAAAGTCGTAAAACTTGCCTCGTTCCTCGCTGAGAGGCTTCTCCCCGAGAGCAAGCACCTCATCGAACGGGCTGCCTTGCTCGGTAAGACAGACCTTATTTCGGGCGTCGTCAGCGAATTCCCTGAACTGCAGGGACTTATGGGGAGGTACTACGCGCTGAATGACGGAGAGGACAGGGCGGTCGCTGAGGCGATTGTCGAACAGTATCTGCCATCGCACTCAGGTGACAGGCTTCCTGCAACCGTCGAGGGCTCCCTCCTCAGTCTGGCCGACAAGATAGACTCCATTGTCTCATTCTTTGCCGTCGGGATCACCCCAACCGGATCGGAAGATCCATTCGCATTACGGAGGCAGGCACTTGCGGTTATTGCCATTCTGATGGAAAAGCGGTATCCCCTGATTTTGAAGGAGCTCTTCAGCGCGGCCGAGCAGAACTTGAAGGAAACACGACCCACATTAGCGGATGAGCTACTGCAATTCTTTCTGCAGAGGATCGAGCCGCTCCTGACATCCCAGAATTTCGAGACGGACGTAATCCAGTCGATTGTTTACCTCATCGGTGATCTGCCCCCCGCGGAGATAAAAGAAAGGCTCCTCGCGATTTCGCAGTTTACGGCTGACACTGAGTACAACGCTTTCCTGCTCGCGATAAAACGTGTCAACAACATCATTCCAGATCAGGAGATACCTCCGGTCAATGAGAACTTGCTCATTGAGATACCGGAAAGGAACCTCTACCATGATATCTTGACCCTCAAGCCTATTGTGCAGGGGATGCTCAGAGACAAGAGATATCATGATGCCCTGAAATTGCTCTCGGCACTGACTGGACCCATCAACGGTTTTTTTGATGCTGTCCTTGTCATGGATAAGCGTGAAGAAGTGAAGCTGAACAGGCTTGCCCTTTTGAAAGAGATTTGGAAGAGCGCTTTGACCATTGCCGATTTCTCGAAGCTGCTCGAAAGAGCTCACGGTTAGCATTCTCAAGCGGTATCCTCGCGGTCTGTGCCGCCGACGAGAAAGGTGTTTCGTAATGGAATATATTCCGGCCGCAATTCCGCCCGCCCGTTGACAAAATCCGCCTTTCAACATTATTATAAAAATTAGGGTTGTAGCCACGATGTAGCGTCTGCTCCCGGCACCGGGCTGCAGGCGCTTTTTTGACTGTGACAGGATATACTAGAGTCGAGGTAAGAAACAACAATGTGTAGACTCGCGGCAATAACAGCAAAGGAATTCTTCTCACCCATGGAGAACATCCTCGCCCTGGAGACCATGAAAGAAGGACATGATGGCTCAGGACTTGGGCTCACCCTCAAAGACCTCGGCGGTGAGTTTGAGAAGCTGAAGAAATATCCGGTAATGTCAGGAATTTGTTCAGGAGAAGGCAAAAAAACGCTGGATGCCTATATGAGCAAGCAGGGGTTTACGCTCAAGCACGAATGGAGTCCGAAGATAAAGGTAATGAAAGGGATTACAGCTCGCGAGTACTATTTTGCAAGAGTGTATCATTATCCTGCCTCTTACAAAGACAGATCCGAAAAGGAAAAGGAAGACCTTCTCATGAACACCCGTCTTGCGCTGAGGAAGATTGGCGAGCCGAATGAGGCGATATTCGTGTTTTCCTTCTACCCCGATGTCATCACCCTGAAAGAGGTGGGGGACCCGCTTCAGGTGGCTGAATTCTTCGGTCTCGACAGGGATGAGTTAAGAGCAAAGATCGTCTTGGCCCAGGGCAGGCAAAACACTAACTATGCCATATACCTGTATGCCTGTCATCCTTTTTTCATCCAGGGCTTCTGCTCCATGACAAACGGCGAGAATACCGCCTTTGTGCCCATACGGGATTTCCTCCTGGGAAGGGGATTCTCCGGCTATGTCGGATACAATAGTGACAGCGAGGTGTTCACCCATATACTGCACTACAGTATGCGTCAGCTCGGATTGCCCTTACATCACTATAAGGATGTCATCACCCCTCTGAAGGCATCAGAGATAGAACAGAGAAAAGACAGGGATGCATTGAAACTCATGAAGCAGTCATTAAGACCATTATGTATCGATGGGCCGAATATGGTCATCGGCTTTACCCCTGACGGAACTTGTTTTATGGTTCATGACACCAAAAAGCTGAGACCGGGGGTTGTTGGTGGAGCGAAGGGTAAATACGCATTAATGTCTGAGGAATGCGGAGTTGACAAGGCAATCCCGAAGAGGCACAGGGATAAGGATATCTTCCCTATGAAATACGACATGGTAACGATCTCGCCTCAGGCAGAGGAGGTGACGGTATGGAACCAGCTGCACGGTCAGATCTCGTAAGATTAGACCATAATCACCGGCTCTCGTTGCGGGAGTTTCCCTATATTATCCGCTGGAGGGATGACCGGTGCAAGCGGTGCGGCAGGTGCACAGCCGTGTGCCCCGTTAAGGCCATTGAGCCTACAGTTAAGGTGCAGAGGATTGTCCGGTCAGAGGGGCCTGTCCCCACCCCCACTACAGTAAGAAGAATCATTCAGATAGTTGAGCAGGTGACCGACATGGAGCGGTACTGCACCGGGTGTGGGGCCTGCACTCTGGTATGTCCGAATGAGGCGATAGAGCCGGAATTCAACCCTCAGAACAAGTTCTATCATTACAAGAATAAGGGCGGTGAGCCGTACAAGAGAGGCGGCAGGAGAAACGACCCGTCCATTTCAACACTTGATAAACTCAAATTCACAAGGATCTCTATGCTCACCGACCCTGCTCTCGATGCGGGAAGGCACGAGTTCCGTGTCAGGACCCTCCTGGGAAGGATCTTGCCTCCTGAAGAACTTCCGCTAATAACTGAAAATGGTCGATTAGTGGTAGATACGGCCAACGGAAGGTTCATTCCGCCTGTGCGTGAGATATTTCCCATCATGATCGGGAGCATGTCTATAGGTGCCCTTTCGCCTGCCATGTGGGAAGGCCTTGCCATGGGTGTGGCGTATCTCAATGAAGTGGAGGGGCTGCCTGTTGTCATGTGCTCTGGCGAAGGCGGAATGCCGCCGAGACTCCTGAAGTCAAAGTATCTGAAATACTTCATCATCCAGATCGCCTCAGGGTACTTCGGATGGGATGAGATCATCCATGCACTTCCGCACATGGTCGAAGACCCTGCTGCCATTGAGATCAAGTACGGCCAGGGCGCAAAACCGGGCGATGGAGGACTGCTCATGGCCCAGAAGGTCTTGAAGCTGATAGCCGGTATCCGAGGGGTACCGCAGTTTGTCGATCTGGCATCCCCGCCCACTCACCAGACAAAATATTCCATCGAGGAAGCGGTCGCAAAGATGATCCAGTCCATGTCCATGGCATGGGGCTTCCGGGTGCCTGTGTACCCGAAGATCTCAGGAACAAAAACCGCCCGGGCAGTTCTGAATAACCTCGCACGAAATCCCTTTGCTGCGGCCTTGTCCATTGATGGTGAGGACGGTGGAACCGGTGCGGCATACAACGTCTCCATGGACAAGATGGGCCATCCCATTGCATCCAACATAAGAGACTGTTATCTCGACCTTGTGAAACAGGGTAAGCAGAACGAACTTCCTCTTATAGCAGCGGGAGGTGTCGGCAAAAAAGGGAATCTTGCAGCGAATGCAGCAGCGCTCATTATGCTTGGCGCATCAGCGGTCTCTATCGGGAAATACATTATGCAGGCCGCGGCGGACTGTTTAGGCGATGAATACAATCGTTGCAATCTCTGTAATACGGGCAAATGCCCCAGGGGGATAACCACCCAAGATCCAAAACTCTACAGAAGGCTTGATGCAGATAGAGTGGCGGAGCGCGTGGTCGAGACCTTCAAGGCTGCTGACGTGGAATTGAGAAAGATCTTTGCACCCATGGGCAGAAGCACTGAACTCCCCATTGGCATGTCTGATGGGTTGAGTATCGATGACCGGGCGATGGCAGAGAGGTTAGAGATAAGCTATGTGTGCTGAGAAAAAGTCAGCAGTTAAACCGCGGCGATCGAACGCTGCAACTGGCGGCGAAAAAACTGGGAAGAATACTGTTGTCACAATAAAAGGAAATATAAATGGCGATCGTGTTCCGTCCCGAATCCTTGAAGAACGTGTTCAGCACGCTATTGAGGAAGGCGCACGGGAAGTCCATGTTGTTGCTGATGGCCAGCACGGCATCGGCGGACGCATCTGGCCAAGGGGTGAGTCGGTAAAAGTAATCATTGAAGGCACCGTCGGTCAGAGACTCGGCAGCATGGGGATGCTCGGTACGGAAATCCTTTTAAAGGGGAGCTCCTCTGACGATGCCGGCTGGCTCAACTGTGGTGCGAAGATCACCGTTTTAGGGGATGTTACGAACGGTGCCTTTAATGCCGCCGCACAAGGGACCCTCTACGTGCAGGGTGGGGGCGGCGCGCGATGCGATACCATGACGAAGCAGAATCCCCGCTTTGACCCTCCTCAATCCTGGTATTTTAGGGGTGTGGGCGATTCTTTTGCCGAGTTCAAGGCCGGCGGGATTGCTGTTGTCTGCGGGGTAAGCCCGAGGAATCCCGAAAATATATTAGGCTACCGCCCCTGCGTTGGAATGGTCGGCGGCACGATCTATTTTAGAGGGCCGGTACAAGGGTACAGCGAGAGGGATGTGAAACTCCTCGAACTTACTCCTCAGGACTGGGAATGGCTCAGAGAAAACATGAAGCCGTTTCTTGAGGCCATCGACAGAATGTCATACTACCGGGAGATCACCCGGTCTTCCGCCGATTGGAAGAAACTGATGGCGTATACGCCCCAGGAGAAACGGGAACGGAAGTGGTTAAGGATGTCCACCGCCGATTTCAGGAGGAACATGTGGGAGAAGGAAGTCGGACAGGACGGCATCTTTGCAGAGTATCTGAACCATGACCTTACGTTATTACCTTACATAACAACGGGGAAGGACAGGCGGAATAGACCGATCTGGGCAAATGAAAAATTTGCACCGCCTTGCGCATACGCATGCCCGACACAGATCCCGTCTCACCAGCGGGCCTCCCTGATCCNNCCTCTGTATGCAGAGCTGCACAAGGGCCCATCTCGACAAGCCGCTTGAGATAGACATGATGGGCAAACTCGCCCTTGAGCTGCCTGCGCCCCAGAAGGAGCCGCCAACCGGGCATACCATAGCAGTCATCGGCGGAGGACCGGCTGGCATGAGTGCTGCGTGGCAGCTCGCGTTAAAAGGCCATGTGGTCGATCTCTACGAGTCGACGGACAAGCTCGGAGGAAAACTTGAACTCTGTATCCCGAAAGAGCGGCTTCCTCGCCAGATACTCAAAAGGGAGGTCTCACGGTTTGTAGAACTCGGTGTCCGGCTTCATCTGAGCACGAAGGTGAATGGCAAGAAATTTGACGAGATATACAAAAGCCATGAGGTGGTGGTACTGGCGTGCGGCGCCCATCAGCCGAGAAAGGTTTCTTTCCCTGGCTCTGAAGACCTCATTTCCGCCTATGACTTTCTGCGGGATATCAATCTGGGCAATAAGCCCGACCTGGAAGACAAAAAAGTCGTTGTCATAGGTGCCGGCAACGTCGGCATGGATGTCGCCTCCGAGGCATATAACCACGGTGCTGTATCCGTAATCGCAGTCGATATCCAGAAACCCGCTGCCTCCGGCGTGGAGATGGAGATTGCGAAGGCAAAGGGGACTCAGATATTCTGGCCTAAATTTACAGAGCGGTTCGATAAAAGCGAGAGGAAGATCTTCTTCAAAGACGGGACATCGCTCGATGCAGACTTTGTAGTCATGTCCATCGGCGATGTGCCTCAGCTTGATTTCCTGCCTCCGGGCATCCACGTGGAAAGAGGCTGGATCGCGGTGAATAATAAATACCAGACATCTGACGTAAAGGTCTATGCCATCGGGGATATCACCGGACTAGGGCTGGTGACTCATGCGATTGGCCACGGCAGGATTGCAGGCGATATTATCCATTACGAGCTAATGCATGCGCCGCGATTCCCTGAAATCAAGCAGGTGATACCTTACGAGAAGATCAAGACAGAATATTACGATGTCTGCCGGGGAGATTTCGTTTCGCCGGAAGTCTCTGCGAACCGGTGCATGTCCTGCGCCACCTGCCGCGATTGCCGCATGTGCGAGGCTACCTGCTATTGGGGCGCGATCAGCAGGGTTGAGCACAGTGGCGGCTCATATGAATATGTTGTTGATGATTCCTTATGTATCGGCTGCGGCTTCTGCGCCGGCGTTTGCCCCTGCGGCGTATGGGAGATGGTCGAAAACGTTTAGGAAAGTGTTCTATATCCGTTTTTCGGAAGAATTAACTGGTTTCTTTGCAGCTTCAGGGTGAGCCTAACATTTCACTCCCCGCCTTCTTTCAGCAAGCCGCATTTCTCGCCTTTTTTTCGCTTCACGGTTTCGACGGAGTTCTTCTTCCGTTTCTAGGATAAGGGGAGGAACTTCTGCAGGGTGGTTATCTTTGTCCAGGGCAACAAAGGTCAGATAGGCAGAAGCTGTGTGCCTGACTTCCCCCGTCCTAATGGTTTCAGCTTCCACCCGAACGCCGATCTCCATTGATGTTTTACCAACCATATTTAAACTCCCTTTAAAAGTAAGGAGATCTCCAACAAACGCGGGACAATGGAAATGCAGTCTATCGATAGATGCCGTTACCACGTTGCAACGGGCATGTCTGCTGGCAACGACGCCGGCAGTGGTATCGATGTGCTTCATGATAACGCCGCCATGAACGTTTCCCGCAGGATTCACGTCCTGAGATACCATCACCTGAGCAATAATAACGCTGCTTTCTCTCACCTTTTTGCCTTCCATTTTCTCTCCCTTTGCTCCGTTTCATATCAATCAGTAAATGATTCTTCCCCAATCCTGTGAGCTTACTCATTATAGCAAATCTTGGTTCGCAGACCTTTTGCTGAACGTTTCATTCCTGATGCAGGCCGGCTCTTGACCATTTTCTCTTTTCGTGCAAAACTATCCAAAAGGATTGTAGCGTGATAACAATCACAGAGCCGAAAATCGAGAAGTATTTGATGAAGCTGTCGCGCGAGGCTGACCGGCATATCCTTGAAATGGAGAGGATCGCGAAGCAGAGAGACTTCCCTATTGTCGACAGGCTTGTTGGACGTTTATTGTTCGTTCTCACAAAACTGAAAAACCCCAAACTCATTGTTGAGCTCGGTTCCGGGTTCGGCTATTCTGCATACTGGTTCGCAAGGGCTTTAGAGAAGGGACGGGTCGTCTTGATTGATACTCTGCAAGACAATATCGACTATGCAAAGAAAACCTTCCAGCAGGCCAGACTTGCACACAAGGCCGAGTTCAGAGTCGGCAATGCGATAGAAAGAGCAAAAGACTATAACAATATCGACATACTCTTCATCGACATAGACAAACACCAGTACCTTGAAGCGGTTCAGAAATTACTGGCGAATCTTAACGACAATGCCCTCATCATTGCGGATAACTCCTTGTGGCACGGAAGGGTTGTCGGAAAGAAAAGAGATAGGGATACCGTCGGTATTAGAAAATTCAACGAATATCTTTTCTCCCACAGAGACTTTTTTACGACAGTCCTGCCCCTTCGTGACGGGGTTCTTGTCGCCTATAAACTATCGTGAAATTCGGGCGATTAACTCGGCTTCACTAAATCTATTATTGCCGTTTCTATCTCCGGAAACTGAAAGACAAATCCGCTCTCGGTAAGCCTCTTTGGCAGGGCGTGTTGGCCCGACGTCAAGAGTATGGCTGCGTCACCGAGCTTCAGTTTGACGGCAAAACCTGGAATGCGCATGAAGGTCGGCCTATGGAGGGCTTTTCCGAGCGCCTTGCTCAACCCGGCATTCGTTGTCGGATTCGGTGCTGTGAGGTTATAAATCCCCTCATACTGCTCATTTTCTATGGCCGTGAGGTAAGCCCTGATGAGGTCTTCAATGTGCACCCACGAGAAAGGTTGTTTCCCATCGCCGACAACTCCGCCCAGGCCAGTCCGAAAGGGTACAAGCATCTTTTGCAGTGGTCCCCCATCTGGGCCGAGCACCACGCCCAGGCGAAAGATCATCATCCTGATCCCGGCCTCTTTAGCCTTGAGGGCCTCCTGCTCCCATTGAAAGGCCAATTTGCCGAGAAAGTCCGTTGCGTAATTCGTATCTTCCTCGGTGTGAACTCCTTCAGCTCTGTATATGCCAACAGCAGAGGCGGAGATGAAGAGGCGGGGCTTTTGAGGGATCTCTTTGAGGGCTAGGACGATCCTCTTTGTCGTATCGATCCTGCTGCTGACGATTTGCTTCTTATATTCTTCCGTCCATCGAGTCGCTATAGTGGTCCCTGCCAAGTTGATTACAACATCGACGTGTTCGAATTTCCTCAACCAGATCTCATCTTCGAGCGAGAAATCATCACGCCTGAGAGGGATTACCTTCCAGCCTTTATTCTCAAAGGCCCTCGTGAGATGACTTCCGATGAAGCCTGTCGCTCCACTCATCGCGATATTCACAGAAGGTTTTCTCTCGCAGCGAGAGAGCCGGGGGATCTCTGTACAAAAGAAAGGCGTAAGGCTCCGCTAATCAATCTGTTCGCGCTCATTTCCCTCCTTGATTACGTTCTCTGCTGTTTCTTCATCTTCTTTTCTCACTAAAATCTTGATCTCCCCCATCCTTCCGATATTTACCGGATAGGGGCTCACTTTGGAAGAACGCAAAACAACAGGAATCCCTCCGCTTTCGAGAAGGTCTTTAATCATCTCAGCCTCAAGCGGGTCATACGTCATAAGGATCTCAACCCAGTCTTCGGTCACAAATTCACTATATCGCTGAAAGGAAGCCATGTCAAACTGCCGGGCGGTGAGGACCATTCCGAGGTCTCTTCAAAAAGCAGGCGAGCACAATAGCAATACCTGCAGAGGCTGCGGCCATAGAAAAGCTGCCCGAAAAACTTCCGGTCTTTTCAGCGAGGAGCCCTGCCATAGCAGGCCCGGCAATCTGGCCGAAACCAAAGATAAAGGTCATCAAACCGAATGCTTGGCCAGTCTTATGGGCTCCCACGTAATCACCAGCGGCAGCAACCATTATTGACGGTATGCTCCAGGCAACAATGCCGTAGGAGAAGATAGAGAGGGAGAGAAATACGCCAGGCAGTCCCGAGGCGATAAGGAGATAGGAGAGCATCTGAAGGAAAAAGACGATTATGAGTCCCGGTTTTCTCCCGAGTTTGTCGGACAAGCTGCCAAAGGCAGGGCCCGAAAAGAGGCTTAAGAAGCCTATCCATGCCCAGAGATTACCGGCCTTCGATTCGGGAAACCCTCGCTCTTTAACCAGCGTGGTGACGAAAAAGGTTGCATAAATAACATAGCTATATCCGAAGAGAAAGTAAATAGCACCGAGATGATAAATGACCTTTTTTTTGTAAATGTTCGCTTTCATTTTATCGATTATCTGAGAGTAAAAAGGTGCGGTATCATCACTTCCAATCGCCCTTAGCCCTTTCTCCTCGGGCGCATTCCTGATGAGGAAATGGCTGATAAAGGCGACTATCACTACGATGCACCCTAAAGCCAGCCAGCTGATCCTCCAGCCATCCGAGCCGGCCAGCCTGTTGATGAAGGGGAGTAGTTTTCCTGAGATGATGATGGCAAAACCGCTCCCAATGACGATGAAGCCCGCTGCCTTTCCCCTTTTTGTATGGGTGAACCAGTGCGCGACCAAGCCCATGACCGGTACATTGGTTGCGCCGCTCCCGATGCCGGTTAGGAAATACAGTACAAGCACGTAAGCAAACGTTCTCGCCTGACTGACCAGGATCATCGAAATTCCTACAAGCAGCAACGCGGCGAAGATGAGTCGCCGTGCACCTGTCCTGACAGCTGAGAATCCGCTAACAAGGACCGAAATGAGGTATCCTAAGAAATTAGCAGTGCTGATAAAACCCATCTGGGAATAGGTAAGCCGCAGCGTCGATGCCATGGAAGGCAGAAGCATGCCGAGAGCGAAACGGCCCAAACCAAGGCCTGCGAAGATACAGAGCGTGCCGGTAAAAACGATGACCCAGCCGTAATGGAAAGGTGGTCTGTCTTGAGAATTTTGCACCATAAGCCAAAATATACCATGTGTCTTGGGGAAAGCGGAAGAGGACCGATCGTAAAGCGTTTCCCTTTGGATGGATACGAAAACTGTACGGGGAGCTTGACATGCTATCTAAAATTTGCCGTGTTTATGTATAATTATATGCAGAAACGTTATGCATAACGTTACCGTTAAATCGCGATACTCGATGTTGCTCGCTGTACTGAACGTAACCATCGGGCTTGTTTTGCTTTTTTCTTTCTTAATCCTCGTGCGGGACAGCATCGCCCCGGGATATAAGAGCATCGTGAAGGCTCTTCCTTCCCGGCAGTCCGATTCTATGGCTGCCAGGAAAAGCCTTCAGGATTACGAACTTATTCTCAAAGACAGTCCCCTTGGCTTGCCTCCTGCTCCGTTGATACCTCTTTCCGGTTCCCAGGAAAAAACTGGCTCTCGAACCGATATTACTCTCATCGGAACGATTTCCGGGCAGCAACGATATAGTTACGCCATCTTTTCCGACAGTAGCGGCGGACAAGAAGTCTATAAGGTTGGTGAGACAATTCCGGGTGTGGGGACACTGGGGAGAGTGGACAAGGACAAAGTCTCCATCAGGGGAAGCGGCAAGCTCGTGGATATTCCTCTTGCAGATATCGTGAAGATAACGGAGGTCAGTGCTCAGGCGGGTAATCTAAAGCAGGGTGATTTTGTAAGGAGCCTGGGAGGCGGCACGTATATTGTCGATCAGAAGAAGGTGCAGCAGGCAATAGAAAATCCCAGCCAGTTAATGACCGATGCGCGGCTACAACCCAATTTCAAAGACGGCAATCAAGAGGGTTTTACCCTCCGTGACGTGAAGAGCGGTGGCATATACCAGAGCCTTGGGCTTCAGAACGGTGATGTTCTTTTACGGATTAATGACTATAATATTTCGAATCCCGAGAGTGCGTTACAGGCATTTACCGCCTTGAGAGGGATGGACAGGATCCAACTCGATATCGTGCGAAACGACGCAAGGACGACTCTGACCTATCAATTACGATGAAAAGTGAGGGTGATGGACATGTATAGAAGGAGACACATCTTGCTTATCTTAATAGTGGCGCTGGTTTGTTCATTGTCCATCCTGTGTTCTCCATCGATCCTCGTTATCTCCTCTTTTGCCGAGCAGAAAGAAGA
>DMNE01000478.1:20351-28213 GCA_003453735.1 Nitrospiraceae bacterium
GAACGGGTCAAGGGGAAGATTACGATTATCGCGCCTTCAAAACTGAGTATCGATGACGCTTACAACCTCTTCACCTCCGTTCTGGAATTAAAAGGCTTTACCGTTGTCCCCTCGGGGGTCAATGCCTACAAGATTATTCCCTCTTCGGAGGCGAAACAGAGGGGCTTAAAGATTAGCGAGAGCGCTAAGGGACCCGTCAATGAAAGTTACATAGCGAGGCTCATACCCCTGAAGAACATCTCGGCTGACGATGCACTGAGGTTTGTCCAGCCCATCATATCGAGAGACGGCTATGCATCGGCATTCGGGCCCGGCAACCTCCTTCTCGTGATAGACTCCGGCCTGAATGTGGAAAAGATTATCTCCCTGATAGACACCATAGATCAGCCATCGGTAATGGAGCGGCCTGATATCGTTTTGCTCAAGTATTCGAGCGCCGATGCCATTGCCAAAATACTTACCGACGGCATGGCGTCGCGAAAAGCCAAGGTGGCAGCCGGCCCCCAGCAGCAGCCTGGGGTTGTGGAAGAGGCAAAGGCTCTTCCAGACACCCGATTGAATGCTGTAGTGCTGTTCGGTGACAAGGGAGCCCGCGAAGCAATGAAGTCTCTGATCGCGCTCCTCGACATCCCTTCGGCTGAGGCCCAGGGAAGGATAAACGTCTACTTTCTCGAAAATGCCGATGCGACTGAGCTGGCAAAGGTCCTTGAAAGTATTATCAAAGGGGCACAGCCGAAGCCCCAGGCCGCGCCGGGCGCTGCACCGACAACCCCCTTTGAGGCCGCCGGTGCAATAACCGTCACCGCCGATAAGGAATCAAATTCTCTAATCGTCGTGGCGTCACCGTCAGACTATCAGAATATTCTGCACGTTATAAGGCAGCTCGATAAGAGAAGGAGACAGGTGTATGTCGAGGCGATGATTATCGAGGCGTCCGTAAATAAATTGAAGGAAATGGGCGTGCAATGGAGGGCCGCGGCGACGGAAGGTGGATCACCTGTGGCGATAGGGGGCTTTGGAACGATAGACCAGACTGCTCTGCAGAGCGTCGTCCAAGGACTTCAGGGCGCAACCCTTGGTGGATTGGGGAACTTTCTTAATGTGCCGGTAACTACGATCGATCAAACGACTGGGTTACCTGTCCAAACGACGCTTTCAATCCCCGGCTTTGCATTCCTCTTTCAGCTGAACGAGTTCAGGGATGTGGTCAATGTTCTTTCAACTCCCCAGATACTCACCTCGGACAATAAGGAGGCTGAAATCCTCGTTGGGCAGAATGTGCCGTTTATATCGCAAAGCGCAACAACTACTGGGTTAGGCGTTACCTCGAGTAACAGCTCCGTCCAGGGGGTTGTCAATTCTATTGTGAGGCAGGATGTTGGCATCATATTGAAGATTACGCCCCAGATTACCGAGGGGGATCACGTCAGGCTTGACATATACCTGGAGAATTCATCTGTGGTGAATCAGCCCGCTCAGCTCACGGTAAGCGTGGGACCTACCATCAATAAGCGCTCTACCAAGACCGCGGTTGTTGTGAAGGATAACCAAACTGTCGTCATCGGCGGGTTGCTCCAGAACAACGATGAAGATCAGATAACAAAGACGCCGTTTCTCGGCGATATCCCGTTTCTGGGANNCTCTTCCAGTCAAAGAGCATCTCGAGGCAAAAGACGAACCTGATTGTCTTTCTCAATCCCCGTATCATTAAGGAAGCCGAGACGCTCACCGAGATAACGAAGGAAAAACAGAAGGAGTTTTCAATGGCTTCACAGCGNNGAGGTGGCTTCACACCGTTATGCAGAAGGAGAGCTTTTGGTTAAGTTCAAAGAGGGCGTCAGTAGTGATAGGGCGGCGGCGATCATCTCCCAGAAGGGCGCATCGGTGATCAAGGTTATCGAAGGAGTACAGGTGTACCATATACGACTTCCTAAAAAGAAGAAGGTTGAAGAAGCGGTTAAGGAATTTTCGGCCATTCCCGAGGTTCAGTACGCAGAGCCGAATTATACCTTGAAGATGCAGAGTGAAGAACATTAGAGAAGAAACAGTAACAGCCAGGTCCGGAGTTCTTATAGACGGCGGATTCTTCTATGGTAAGCTTCACCTCTGCACTTTTGCTGGTTTTCTCCCGAGCCCCCTTGAGACTTCTTCCTCAAAGGGGAGATGTCGAAGAAGAATTCTTCCCCTGCCCGCTACAGACAGCGCTTTTGTTGGGAAAAATGTATGAATATAGAAACCATTGAAGCAATCAAAGAGGAAGAGGTCGATTTTTCTCTGCTACAAGAGATACCCCTTTCTTTTGCAAAGAACAACCTCGTGATGCCGCTAAGCAGGGACGACGGTTTTCTGAAAGCCGCTGTTTCGGACGAGAAGGGGCTTCTGGCGCTTCGTGAGATGGCAAAGCGATACGGATTGAAGCCGTATCCGCTGAAGACCCAACAAGGGATCATCATAGACGCTATCAACAGGGTTTATGGGCAGGTAGGCACTGCCCAGGAAGTTATGGAAGGCATCTCAGGGGAAGACCTCTCAGCGGTGGCGACAGCATTTGCATCGCCAAAAGATCTTCTCGAACTCACTGAAGAAGCGCCCATTATTCGGCTTCTCAATGCCTTACTGCAGCAGGCCGTTAAGGAGAATGCCAGTGACATCCATATCGAACCCTATGAAAAGGAACTAGATGTAAGAATGCGGGTTGACGGCATTCTGCGGAGGGTACTGGCTCCGCCGAAGATTATTCAGGATGCGCTCATCAGCAGGATCAAGATAATGGCAAACCTGGATATCGCGGAGAAGCGGCTTCCTCAGGACGGCCGCATACGGCTGCTCATGGGCGGAAGGGATATCGATATAAGGGTGTCCATCGTTCCTACCTCACTGGGTGAGCGGGCTGTCTTGAGGCTGCTGGACAGGAAACAAGGCCTCAAGGGCCTGTACGAGGTCGGGCTGAATAAAGCAGACGAAAAGCGGTTGGAGGAACTCCTGGTGAGGACAAACGGCATACTGCTCGTTACCGGTCCCACAGGAAGCGGTAAGACTACAACCCTCTACGCAGCGCTCAACAGGATCCATACGGAGGAGAAGAACATCATAACCGTTGAAGATCCTGTTGAATATCAGTTAAAGGGCATTGGTCAGATCCATGTGAATCCGAGGATCGGGCTCACCTTTGCCTCCGGCCTCAGGTCTATATTGAGGCAGGACCCCGATGTAATTATGGTTGGAGAGATACGGGACGTCGAGACGGCAGAGATCGCCATTCAGGCATCCCTGACCGGTCATCTCGTCTTAAGCACCCTTCACACCAACGATGCGCCTTCAGCCATTACAAGGCTTGTCGATATGGGTATAGAGCCTTTTCTCGTCGCATCATCACTTGTTGCTGTCCTGGCACAGCGACTGGTACGAAGAATCTGCCCGAACTGCAAGGAAAGGTATGAACCCTCGGAAGCTGAGAGGGCATATGTTCTTGCCGTATCACCCCTTGCCAGTCAATCGTCACTCATGTACCGGGGGGTAGGATGTGAACGGTGTAAGGGCAGCGGCTACGGTGGAAGGACGGGCATATTCGAACTGCTGTATGTAGACAATGAGGTCAGGCAGATGATAACCGCAAGGAGGGATTCGCAGAGCATTCGGGAGGCAGCTGTCTCGAAGGGGATGAAGACGTTATATACAGATGGTATCGAGAAGGTGCTCAACGGCGACACAACCCTTGAAGAGGTCCTCCGGGTGACACAGAAAGACACCGTAGAGACATAGAGTGTTAAAGGGAAGAAGCAGATGGCAAAGATAAAAAAAGAGATAATTGCATCTCGGGAAGGTGAAACGTTATATTTTACAGGCGGGCGCTATGCCGATATTTCATTATAAGGGATACCGAGATGACGGCTCCGAAACAGCCGGCACGATAGAGGCATCAGGAATGAGCGATGCGTTATCCCGGGTCAAAGCGGAAGGGATCTTCGCCAGCGATATTAGCGAGCCACGCATCGGGCGGAGAAAGAGGCTGTTTCAGAGGATCGACGAGACCTTTCTGCCCAATATGACGCGGCAGCTCTCGACACTGCTGTCTTCGGGAGTTCCGCTCATGGATGCCCTCGTCTCCCTTGCTGCCGAATATCACGGCTCATATAAGGAGATGCTCATATCCATAAAGGAACGCGTTTCCAGCGGTGCAGGTCTTTACCGCGCACTCGAGGAATTCAGTGATTATTTCCCTGAATTCTATCGGAATATGGTTCAGGCGGGGGAAGAGAGCGGCAACCTTGATACCGTTTTACGGAAACTTGCGGATTTTCTCGAGAGTCAGAATGCTGTTCGGGCCAAGGTCCGGTCGGCAATGATATATCCGATTTTTATGATGGGTATCGGAATTGTTGTACTTTCCTTTCTCTTCACCTTTGTGATACCGAAGATCGTGAAGATATTCAGGGACACAAAGAGTACACTGCCTTTTATCACCGTTGTCCTCATATTTATCACCAACCTATTCGTCAGCTACTGGTGGGCATTGCTAGGGGCAGCAACGGCTGCCTACCTCTTTGTCAGGCGGTTTCTGCGAGGGCATCGACTTTTGATTGACAGGCTGATCCTGAAACTGCCCGGAAACGTTATCCAGAGCCTTTATTTCGCAAGATTCGCAAGGACGCTGGGGTTTCTCCTGGACGGAGGGCTGCCCATGTTGAAGGCACTCGGTCTTTCCGCGAGGTCCATGGGCAACAAAGAAATCGAGGCGTCTGTTCTCAGTGGGGCGGAGAGGGTCGCTGAAGGCCAGAAGCTGTCGGCATCGCTTGAAAAATTTCCGCCTGTATTTATCCAGCTCGTAGCGACCGGAGAAAAGAGTGGGCGGCTTCCCGAGACGCTGAACAGGGCAGCAGACGCTTATGAGGAGGAATTCAACAGGAAGATCAGCCAGGGTGTCTCGCTCTTTGAACCTCTCATGATACTCCTCATGGGTCTCGTTGTCGGTTTCATCGCGCTCGCGATACTATTGCCGATGTTCCAATTGAATCAATTGGTCAAGTGACCATTGGTAAAATCAAACAATTCTGTACGATAGAGAATCAAAACAGGAGGTTTTGGAAGAGGTGGTTGTATGCAACGAATAAAGAATAATTTAGAGGCTGAGTATAATCATGGTTCACGAGGGGGTTTTACCCTTCTTGAGATCATCGTTGTTGTCTTTATCCTGAGCATCCTCGCCGCTATCGTCGCGCCGAGGATTATCGGCAGAACGGACGATGCGCGGATTGCTGAGGCAAAAGTACAGATCAGAAATTTCGAGACGGCGCTGAAACTTTACAAAATGGATAACGGTTTTTATCCCGACACGCAGCAGGGCCTTGAGGCACTTGTGGAGAAGCCGACAACGGAAAAGGTACCCACGAAGTATCGGGAGGGCGGGTACCTGGAACAGAAAAAGATACCCCTTGACCCATGGGGTAATCCATACATCTATGTCTCACCGGGCCTGCACGGTGATTTTGATATCATGAGCTATGGGGCAGACGGCAAAGAGGGCGGAGAAGGGGTGAACGCTGATATTAAGAACTGGGAGCTGCAGCAGTAGGATGTGCACCGGGATCCTTGCTCACAGAGGCAATCCAGCTTCGCATTTTTCCGCCTCGGCATGACAATGATATGGCGCAGCTTCTACGGCTGAATATCGGTGGTTTTTCCCAGGCACGTACGACGGTTCCTTTTAAGAGAGTTCGCAGAAAAATTCTTCATTCGCCCGTCCCGCGTCAGATGACTTCCAAAACAGGCTTCACCCTCCTGGAACTCATCGTAGTGATCTTTGTCCTTTCCCTTGTGCTTGCCGTATCGCTTCCCTCGTTTATCGGTATGGGAGAGAGCAAGATACAGTCAGACGCGAAGAGGCTCGCATCTATACTCAGATACCTGAATGACACCGCAATCTCCGCCAAGGAAAGTCTTTCTCTGAAGATCAACCTACAGGACAAGACTATCCAATATAACGGCCCTGACGGAGAAAAAACCGAGACATTTCAAGCACTTTCCAGCATTGAACTACAGTCAAAAGGGATGGTTTCCGAGGGTGAGGTGACCATCTTTTTTGGCCCGGCAGGCGCATCGCAGAGCTTTCAGATGCATCTGAGCAGTGATAAGCAGGACGTGATCATTGCGCTCAATGCTGTAAGCGGAAGAGTGAAAATAAAACAAGGTGAACAACAAACCTAGAGATGGCACGGTGAAAGGTAACTTCAGAAGGTTTCTCATTAGCAGGACAGTCAATCCGGGCTTTACCCTGCTTGAGGTTATGATAAGCATTGCAATCATCGCCGGGCTCCTTGTTACCCTCATCTATACCCTGAACTATAATCTCGGCATCGCCGACAGGCAGACGGTTATAACCGCTTTGACATGTCTTGCGAAGGCGAAGCTCTATGAGCTCGAGCAGAATCCCGCAGAGAGCAAAGGGGTCTTCCCAGAACCCTTTGCAGGGTATTCCTATGAAGCGACGGTCAAGGATTCCTCATTCCCCGGCATGTCTGAGCTATCGGTCGTTGTGAAGAGCGGCAAGGAAGACATCACGCTGTCTGAACTGATCCGCAACCCCCAAAACAGTACTGTGCAGAAACCACCTCTATGAATGAGGAATCCAGTGATAAGGGATTGTAAAGTTCGCAGAATAAACTATTCATGTTCTGATGCCACCTCAGGGGGGTTCACCCTCCTAGAAGTGCTTCTTGCTCTAGCCATATTCTCTATCCTCATTGCTGCCCTTTACAGCACCTTTTTTCTTTCTCACCGGGCGGTGGATGCCGTTGATGATTCCCTCCTGAGACTGCAGGAGGCCCGTGCTATTGTGGATCTTCTTAAGAGGGAGCTTGAATCAGCAGTTTATGACCCGACTAAACTGAGCAATAATCAACAATATACGGTATTCAAATTAGATGATAGGGATTTTTATGACAAAGAGGCCTCACAACTCCTCTTCACCTCCTTTTCTCCTCTGCTTCCGGGCCTGGCAAGAATAGCATACACCGTTGACGAAGACAATGGAAAACTTACACTCAAAAAAAAGATTCTCTCCGCTTATGCGCAAAAAGATGTAACGACGAGCGTTGGACTGATGGAGGAGATTGAGTCATTTACCGTCGAAGTAAGATCTGGGGGTTTGTGGGGAAAGACTTGGGACAGTACCCTGACCAACGCGATGCCCGATGCGATACGGATATCGTTGAAAGTAGCTGTCAAAAAAGGGAAGGATCTCTCATCGGAAAGTACTTCCCCTGACAGTTTCACAATCACCGATATCGCGATACCGAGGTACAACAAAATACTATGAGCAGAAAAGACCTCAAGGCTAGGACTGAGCAGCCGCTCCGAAAGGACAGAGGTGCGGCTCTTGCATTTCCCGCCGTCCGTCATGTCTGTTCCGAGAAGGGCATGGCCCTGGTCCTTACACTTCTCATTCTGGTTCTGATAACCGCCCTCGTGACAGAGTTCTCCTACGGTGTCTTTACAACGACATCGGCCCTCTATAACTGGCGGGACTCCCAGAGACTCTCTTTTATCGCTAAGTCGGGTATTTCGCTGGCAATGCAGTTAATCACTCAGGTGCCACAAGCCGCGCAGAATCAAGTATATCAGTATCTCGGCAAAGATCTTCCCGTTGACAATATTGTGGACGGGTTTAAGGGGACGCTCATTGTCAGGGCAGACGATGAAAATGGAAAGTTCAATCTGAATTCACTTTTTATGCAAGGTGGGAAGTCGCTAAATGAGCCTGCATATTATATTTTTAGGCGTTTGCTGAAGAATCTCGGTCTCGACCAAACTATTGCTGATAGTGTTACTGCTTGGATCAATAGTAATCCGAGCCTGAGCGATTC
>DMNE01000478.1:28231-28469 GCA_003453735.1 Nitrospiraceae bacterium
CATCGATATTAATACCGCATCAATACCTGTTATAATGTCTCTTGCCGATACTATTTCGACGGACGAGGCCAACGCTATTGTGCAGCAAAGGGTACTTAAGCCAATTACACAGAGCACAATCGCAGATTTTTCGGGGTTTAAAGGAGTTAGCTCGATTGGTTACACTCTTCCAACTAACCTCCGCATAACTTCTGTAGCCGAAGAAAATAAGATAAGGAGGATTGTCGAAACGGTGGTA
>DMNE01000241.1 GCA_003453735.1 Nitrospiraceae bacterium
AAAAAGGTCACAGTGAGGTGTTCAGGAAGGAACGTTCCAACAGACATCCTTTCTCCGTGAATGAGTGATTGGTCCCGTACTTTGCTCGAGAATAACCTCATAAAAGCGCTGGATGAAGTTTTTCAAGTCCTTCATGTACTCGAACCTGTGGCCTTATTGATACAGGACAAGGTTACTTGCGGTAATGAACACTGCAGACACGATGATCGAGTCACTCATTCACCTCCGACTCTGCAAATATAGCAAGTTGTTTGCCGATAGAGTTTCCAAACGAACTCTGCATGAAGCCGCTATCCGAAATAGTAGGCCGTTAGCCTCTCTATCTCTCGCCTGATCGTGCATTTAAGTTCCTCCGGGCCAACTACCCATGCCTCACTGCCGAAGGACAATATCCATTTCATGATCTCCTCAGTTCCAGAGATGGTAACGGAGAAGTCAACCGAACCATCGGCGTTATCCTTCACCACCTGGGATGGATGACATGTTTTCCTCTTGATGTCTTTGGCCGCTTTGCCGGTAAACCGGACAATGATTTCTTCCGGCTCACCAAGGGAATTATAGCAAGAAAGCGGAGACCTTCATTCGTCCGAAATGACTGGTCGCAATGGTCCGAAATTCCCAACCTTCAGGAAGGGCCCCTGAAGGACTCCAATTCTGATATACTAAGCATGAGGAAGCTCACTGCTTGTGAGAGTGATATATTTTGTGCGCGAGGAGGTGATTAATTTGACAGCAACGACTATACGATTGGAAAGAGCAGAAGAAGATGCCCTCGATGCGATGGTAAGAGTGGGTCTTTTCCCGTCCAAAGATGAAGCAGCTCGTGCGGCGATCATCAAGTATGCCGCAGACTTGGGGCTTATGAGTCCTGAAATGCTGTGGCAGAAAATTACAAAACATAAGAGGCGAAAGGTCTCACCGGCGCAGTTACAGCGCGACATTGAAGCGGCTTGCAGTGAAGCGTAGGGTCTTTCTCGATACCAATATCTTCATTTATGCCTTTGAGTTCCCTGAAAGTAATTCAAACAAGGTAGTCGAACTGCTCAATAAAGGAGTGATAGAGGCCGTTATCTCTGAGCAGGTACTCAAAGAAGTTCAATCATATTTCAGGAAATTCCACAGTAAGGATCTAGCCGCGTCGTTCAGAGACTATTTGCTCAGAACATGCCTTATCGTTTTTCGTAGTGATCTTACGAGAGAAATGCTCAAATACAAGAAACTCATAAAGGCCAAAGACCTAGAACAAGTTGCCGCTGTGAAGAAGTTGGGAATAAAATCTCTCGTAGCCTATGACAGGGATTTCAATTCTTTTGATGAGTATATCACGCCAAAGGCATTTATCAAAGAATTCGGCTTGAAACCAGCGGCATCTGTTTATTGATAGTCTTGTGGGACGTGATTGCAATGGCCAGAGTGAATCATAAATAATCCCCTATTTTTTTTTCAAAACTCATAGCCTCTATTGACCCAGTAATGCCAGTCGCTAACGGCCTGTCGGGTTTGCTTATCTGCCTCAGTTGGATTGAGCTGTCCCAAGGGGACCGCCAAAGAGCGCTTCTGCCAGGTAATCATTACAAGCATTTCATGCGCACATTCAGTTTCCGGGGCCATTTCTGTTACTTCCACTTTTTCTCCTGTGACCAGTGGCGATGACTTTCGTGTAACAATACATTTGGCCTTAAATGGGAATCTCAGCTTCTCTTCAAGGTAATAATACCATCCCATTGCACGTTCTTCTTCGTTGTAGGCATCGACAACAATTTCCATGATTATCCGCTCTTCCCTAATCCCATTTTCTTTGATAATCGAATGTCTTTACAGNNTTTCCAGATCGCTAAACCGACTTAGCTTATCCCGCGAAATACCTTCGAATTCCCGGATGAAGCCAAATCAAATTGAATTACGATTTATGTTGTATGATCGGACTTTCCGAAAGAGCATTAAGTATCTCGATGCATCGTGGCCTCCGCCTGTTTGCGTCTTTCAGCCCCTGCAAGTACGTGTGCCACTCTGCTGTCTTCCCGCTTTGTTTAATAATATTCTGTGCCTTTCGCAAATATTGTGCGCCGACACTATATGAAGAGACATTCGTTACAGAAATATTCTTCTCAGCCAGTTCTTTCCAAAGGGCTACTGCCCTTTCCGGATATTCTTGCGCAATTGCTGCCGCCACATTATCTTTAATATGGTCTCCCCAATCATTTCCCTTCTTTTTATAAATCTCAAACCACTTCAAGACATCTTCTATTCTCTCCTCGTAAATGGCTATGTCAATCAGGACAGGAGTGTATTGCCATTTTTCAGCTTTCGAACTGGAGTAAGTCCTGATTCCCGTATCAGGAAGAGGCCAGATAAGCCGGTTTTCTCCAGGTCGCTCACCCGTTTCAAGAAAATGCAGTATCGCTTCTCTGACTTGAGGCCAAACCTGCGCTTTCTCTGAAGACTTCTTTAGCTCTTCAAATGCCTTTATGCCGGGATGCTCGATAAAATCATCGGCCTGAAGTGCGGCGATATATGCCCAGTCTTTGTTTACACGCTTAATCTCAAGCAGTTCCTCTTTTAAAGATGAAGCTATGCCAGGCAGCTTGTCTGTTACAGTTGCTATGCCTTTGCGTATCCATGTCTCCGCCTCATCAATGCGACCAACATTTCGGAGTTTTTTAACCAAACGGATATAACTGCCGGTCATTTTGGCTTCTTCCATACAAAATTCGATGACTTCCTCCTCCCGCCCGGCATTTTCCAATGCGCGAATGATTTCATTGCTCAACGTGTCACGCCGATAATCGCGAATAAAAACGTTCTCCGGACACTTTGATTTGAAGTCACCAAGACGTCTCAGAAGGCGGTCAGCAAACTCGTTCCAGTTCTCCTTACCGAAGCTGCGATTCCAAAATATCTCGAGTCCGGAACAAAGGTCGTATTCGTCACTTAACTTAAACTCAACCGCCATCTCCATCTTCTCGACACTGCTGATCGAGCATTCTCCAAGGGCCTTAAACACTATTTTCAGTGTATCAGCCACCTCGTAAGCCGTATCTCCTTCATCATGAGACTGTTCAACTTGTTTAGTGCCCTTTGAAAAAAGCTTCTTCCCTAGTCGCACTACTTCGTCAGCGTGTCCTTCATCCAGCAATTCCTGGAGGCCGCTTCTGACTCGGGAATAATCAGGCGTAAAACCTGTGTGTTTCCAGTGATCTCGCCATCCCGGATTGCTGCTTGCCTTCAAAATCTCCCGTTCAACTATCTTTATCAGCGAAAGCGGTTTTTGACGGGTAATCTGTGCCTTGTAATTCAGATCCTCCCAAATTTCCGGGTTCCGGGAAATTATGCATCTGATAATATCGAGCAATTCTTCTTTCGATTTATTTCCAAGATAGTCATCGACGCTGAATTGCAGGGTGCGATTTTTTCGTTCCGTAGTAACTTCTTTCCCGGCGTCATTATAACGATCGTCGTCATCATCATCGACATCTTTTGGGTCTTTTTCAAGCAGCAAAAGCCGTTCGTCGTTACTGGAAGCAGTCGGTACTTCCTTGTCATTTTGAATACAGTCAAGATATGCGAGGATGAGGGCTACAGCATGTTTACAGGGGCCATAGTAAGGACATGTGCACACCGAAGCAAGAGAGCCTTTATGGAAGAAGACTTTGGTCGCATATGTAGTGGAACCTGTCACCCAGGCCACCAAATCGTCGGACTCGGTTATTGTCAAGTCTTCTACAAGGTTGCTCTGTTGGTAAGACTTGCCCTTCGAGACAACGCGAGAGCCTGCCCACGACTGCAAATCAAACCATGTAAGGTTTTGAAAATCTGTCTTTGCTTTATTGCTCATATGATTTCATTTGTCGAAGATTTATTCTATCACAACGAGATCAAAGCTGGGCGTGTTACACGGCTCTGTATATTATTGAACCTGAATCAGGCCCTTGTCATGCACCAAAAAAGCAGTAGTGAGGTGCGGAGAAAGAGAGTTTATGAGGCACTTGGATCTCATTTATCAGCGAAATTCTGGTAGAAAGTCACACGAAAAACAGGGATTCCAATCTTGCGGCTTTCTGGATGAAAGATGCGCCGCTGCTTT
>DMNE01000147.1 GCA_003453735.1 Nitrospiraceae bacterium
TCCGAGAGAAAGCAACGCCGCCAGCCATCACCCTGGGAGCTCGTGACATCAACTTGGCATGGATTTTGTTCTCGATTGGAATGTGCATGGTACGGATAAAGCCCGCGTCAGTTGCGCCGGCGCATACCTGTTGGTTATCTGGTGTTCGTAATCTGCCTTGTTGCTCACAAGAATCAATCTTTCGTAGACACTGCTATTTCAAGTCGGATCTTGTCATAATTCACACGCGGAATTGTTTTTTCACGACCGTTCGTCTTTGCTCGTTCCAACTCGATGAGACCTAGTTGAGCAAGATAATGGACATCGTCAGAAACATTCTTAATATTTCTGTGTATCATCTTCGCAAGTTCATAAATGGAAGCAGGATGCCGTTCGCGTATAACCTTGATAATACGTACCCGCTCCTCTGTGATGGCCTTCCTCATTGTGTCCAGAGTGTCGAAGTAAATACCCGGCCTCTTTCTCGCAACCTTGACCCCGCTTTCAAGGCNNACTCATGGTTCTTCATCCTCCTGATGTCTCTATAGAAATCTTCAATGAGTTTGCTGACTGTCGAGAACTTATAAGCCTCCTCACCTTCCTGATAATGTCTATGGTCTCCTTTGCCTGTATGGTTGTCATAGCATACGAGGAGTTCTCCGTTTCTGACGTATGCCAACGAATACCGGTATCCATGCGGCTTGCCATTTGTCGTCGACACTTCCCAAATCTTAACCTCGACAATACCGCCATCGGACTCCTCAACTTTCTCGTGAAAGAGTAATCGTGCCTTCATATAGTAGTTATATTATACCAGTGATATGATTAAAAGAGCAAGCTATATTTTTTTTACAAGCAATATGGAGTGAAATTAGAGAGCAAAATGTGGAAGTCATTACAACACATTACGTTGCGCCACGAAAAGATAGGAAAGCAACCGGAAAATAACAACGTAGCAATGTTTCAACCGGAGACCTGCGATGTCGACGTTTCCCAATACCTGAGGGTTATCAGATGAACTTCGAAGTCCCCGCTTCTCACAGAAGTCGACAGATTCGAATTTTATTATCTTTATGACCGTTATAAACGGAAATCTTGCTGGCAATCCTCTTTAACTTCTCGATGCCCGATCTGAAATTAATGGAATAACTCCCTTGACATAGATATCGTCAACTGATAGTATCATATTATGATAGTGTCCTTTAGAGACGAAGAGACTGAGCTGATATGGCATGGAGACTTCTCAAAAAAGATTAAGTTGCCCACAAGTCTCCATAACTTGGCAAGACGAAAGCTGAGGATGATTGCGGCTGCAACTATGCTTGAAATCTTGAGAATACCGCCCAATAACAGGTTAGAGCGTTTGAAGGGCAATAGAGAAGGACAATGGAGTATTCGTATCAATGACCAATGGCGCATTTGCTTTCAGTGGCGGGATGGGAATGCCCATGAAGTAGAGATAGCTGATTACCATTAAGAAGAGGTGATAAGACAATGAAACGTTTAAAGAACATTCATCCAGGCGAAGTCTTGCAGGAAGAGTTTCTTGGTCCAATGGGAATATCGGTGTATCGTCTCGCAAAGGAGACGGGATTATCCCAGACGCGACTCGGACAAATCATCAAGGGCGAGCGGAGCATCTCTGCTGAGACCGCTATCAAGATTGGCCGCTTTCTGAATACTGGTCCCGAGTTTTGGATGAACCTTCAGTCGCTGTATGACATCGAGGAAGCTGAAAAACAGTATGGCAAAGAGGTTAAGGCAATTCATCCATATAGTTCAGAAGGCATAGCAGTACATTAAATCTCAGGACGGCGGTTGGTCCTTGTCCAGTGCCAGTTATAACCGATAATCAATGGTCCCTCTGAACTATTTGGGCTCTCAGTTATCAGGTGAACTCCAAAAAAATTACTTTCTCACAGTACCCAACGCGAGTTTCGATTTCTCATAATAGAGGAGTACGGGAAGAATTCCGTCGACCTGTACAACGCCAAACGCGAACCCTTGCCACCTCGTTTGGGAATCGGCCGTGTTTTCGAAGTGATGAATATTGGTCGAAACATCGTCTGCGAGATCCCCAAAAAACACCGGTTGTCTTTAGTCGCCAATTTTAACAGCGTGCCGCCAGACTGTGAGAAGCGATTATTCTTTAAATGGGATTTGATTCGACTCGCACCAGTCTATGGCTACTTGGCGTAATGCCGCATCCCTGTAAGCGTACCACTCATCGGACAACTCAAGCCTCTGCACCGCATCCTTGAATCTCCGAAAAGCTCCCTTTCCCTTGATCGAGGAATATAGCACTTCCGATACTTTTCTATCCTTAAGAGAAAGGACAAACTTTTCCATTATATGATATTCGTTAAAGTCATACTTGGTAGGTAAGGTGAGGTAGTCATCCTCATTCTCCATGAAGTCTCTGGCAATGCGGATGTTGTCCTGTTGCCACTCCGGATAGTCATCCAAAGGGTCGTCCCCTTCTTCAACAGCACCAACCTCCTCATCGGAAATCGTAATGATCTGACCGGTTTTTGTATTGAAATACGAAGCCATTTCATCGCTCTGAAGTTCGATTGCCTCAATGATTTCCCTTAGCTTGACAGGATGGTTCATTAACTTATCGGTGCTCCCTGCTGCTCCCTGTTGTGATTGTACCATACAATGATGGTATGCAGACCCCGGCAAACGTTAACGTCAACAACCGGTAAGGAGGTATCAGCATGACTATACAAGAAGCCATTGAACTCTTTAAGAACCATCAAAATGTCACCGTCAGGAAAAGTACCATAAGAAGCTACGGAAAGTTCCTGGAACGGTTTGAGGAAAGATTTGCTCAGCGTGAAGTGGTCTCCATCTCTGCAGATGACATCGGGAAGTTCCTTGAGGAATGTGCCGAACCTCTGAACAGGTCTACACGTCATCTTCGCTATGCCCAGCTGAAGGCGTTCTTCAACTACATCATTGAAGCCTCTGATCTGGACATCAAGAACCCCTGCAATGCCGGCGTGCTGTTCAAGACATTCAAAAACGTCTATCAAGGCCAGCGGAAGATCCTGGATAAAGAGACAGTGGATGAGATAATTTTCAATTCACGCAGTGCAAGGGATCGTCTAATCCTGGAGCTTCAGGCACGGTGCGGGCTGAGAATAGGAGAGGTTCTTAACCTCAGAGCCTCAGACATCTCGGGCAGGAAGCTCATGATCCAAGAGCCCAAGTCGGGCAGGGATGCCGAGGTTGCCTTCATGCCTGAACACATTTCAAGCAAGCTGACTGAGTATATTCAGGCCAAGAAGATGTCACCTGAGGACAGGGTGTTCCCTCTCTGTTATACCGCAGTCAGAAATCTGGTCGCCGGGCTGGGTAAGAAGCTAAATGTTAAACTGTCACCCCATGACCTGCGCAGACATTCTGCCACTTATGCCAGTAGGAACGGGGTACCTCTGGAGATTATCTCCAAAGTCATTCTGAGGCATCAGGACTTGAAGACAACCCAGGTATATCTTGGCAAAATCAGTGACACCGAAGCCATCAGGTGGATGGATATTCTCCATGGGAAATAGGAATCCCGGCTAACAATTAATCGCCGGGGTCTGCATTTGCGGCTCTTCACACGAGGAGTATACCGACTACATCTCACTGTGCAGGAATTGATACACTCACGAATGCCAGAAGTACTCCGCGCAGGAGTGGAAAAGCAGCGGCGCATCTTTCGGAAATATTGACCTCTGGAATGACCCGGACGCGCCCGCCGCTGGCAGTTCACTCTGTAGTTAGCTCTCACCAGGGGTATGGATAGCCCTTCGCGAGAACATTGTCCAGGGCGGCGTCGTGCCCGTAGATGTCGTCGTAGAAGTGAACCAGCCCGTCTTCCAGCACGATCACGGTGGCATAGACGATAAAGACCGGAATCGGGTGCGCGAGATTCACCTGCTGAGTCGCTGTGCCGGTCATCGCTGCGCGAATATGGTCCGGGGTCCAGCCGGGATTGTCGCGCAGGACCCACGCCGCCAGATCGGCGGGCTTTTCCAACCGGATGCAGCCGTGGCTGAAATCACGCCGGGACTTCGCGAAGAATTCCGTCGACGGAGTATCGTGCATATACACGTTGTAGCTGTTCGGAAAGACAAATTTCAACAGTCCAAGCGCATTCTTTGGACCCGGCTTCTGCCGGACGAAAAGCTTCCCGGCGCGGATTTGTCCGAGCACCTCGGGAGTGACCGTCCCGGTCGAGACGACGTTCCGCTTGCTGTCCACAACTTCGAATCCGTTATTGGCGAGGTAGTCGGGGTCGCGAACAACGTGTGGCACCATCTCCGCCCGCGTAATGGAAGGGGGCACCTCCCAATAAGGACGGAAAACGACGTACTGCATGGTGTCGCTAAACACCGGGGTGTTGTGGTGCCCGTAAGCTTTTCCGACCACGATCTTCATCGTCACCTCGATTTTGAAGTCTTTATCAACAGCGCGCAGACGGAACTCGGGGATGTTCGCCACGATGAGTGCTTTTTGATACACGTCCGGCAACCAGCGCCATCGTTCAAGCGTGAGCTGCATTTGCCGAACTCGGCGGCTCAAAGGAACATTCAAATCAGCCACGGTTTGAGCGTCAAGTCGTCCATTCGGATCCCGGCCAAGCCTACGCTGAAAGTTCTTCACAGCGTCCACCAGCGCACCTGCGTAGATCGATTGATCAGCCGGAACGTTGGCGTCAGCCCGAAGGTCGCCGAGCAACCGCAGCAGTCGCGTGAGCCGTGTGACGCCGGGATAGGTGTCGCCCGGCACAATCGCTTTCTTTACGGCAGGGAGTTGCTCCCCATCATCCTTCTTCGCAAGCTCGAGATACGTTTGCAGGGCTTGAATTGTGCGCAGGTAACCGGGATAGGGCGGCTCCACTTGCGCCAAGACGCCGGCAACGTCGCCCGCACCGACAACGTGGTCTTTGAGAAATTCGGCCAGATCGTATTTCTTGGATTCATCATCAAGAGCGAAGGCAAAGTGCTTCGGATTTACCTTGCCAATGTGGAGGTCGGAGATATACCTCATTGCGCAAACCGTGAGGGCGAGATCAAATTTCACAGCATCCGCCTCGGTCGGCTGCCGCGTTGCAGGTTTGAATTTTGCCAGCCGATCGTTCCACCGGGATCCGTCGTAGTCTTCCGCGGAGAGCCCCTTTAGGTCAGCCTTGAGCAATAGCGCGATCACCTGCCGCGCCTGTGCGGTCGGCTCCATTCCCTTGATCCACCACAATGAATCACCGTTGAACTCGTAGAATCTCTTCACATGCTTGCTGTAATCGCTGAAATCTGGCCAACGCAAATCGGGGAAATTGCCATGGCTAATGGCGGCTCCAAGCCAGGCTTGACCTTCGGAGCTGAGCTCCTGCGCACTCGCACCTACAGTGCTGGAAGTTGCAAGCTGCCTCTCAGCAGAGCTCGCTGAGCCGCATCCAGATCCGCAAAACAGTGCGATCAACACCAGGGGCGCTGAAAGCCGAGAGCCCCACCCCAAAATCGTTAGTTGCTTCACTGAAGAGCCTTGGGACTGGCGTCCATCTCTAGGTGGAAGCGGTCCAGATCGTTGAGCACCGTCATGTCCAAGGGCGTGGTGATGGTGCCCTCTTCCTTGTAGCCGCGGAACACCAACTCATCTGCAACTTTCTTCTCAGTTGATGCCATCATTCTTCTCCTTATTTTTGAGGGTAGGTCTTCGAAAGTTCATAATTCAGCGTTGAGTGAATCTGAGTTATTGGTCTAAAAGGATTCTATCATACTTCTTGATCATTTGGAACCACTCAAATCCGGCCCCCTGACCTATCACTCACGCATACAACGACATGTGCTGTTCTGCCTCAGATCCGGCGGAAGAGCGAAGGTTTTCTTCGGAAATTGCTACCCTATCAAAACTGTGCTGGTGTATGGGATGACCTTATCATTTCGAATTGAAAGTTAGCATGACAGCAATGAGGCCGTAAGTGCGGCTTATAGGGAGGAAGTCGCGGCAGCTGAGTCCCTTTTGATTTGCGGACTTGGAGGGGAACTCCGCACTCCCCAATAGAGTCGACCGCGTTTATTTCCAAAAGAAAGCTTACTCCCGTGCAAAATAGCCATAGTGCGGACTTCAGGAAGGATTGTTTCGTTGGACTTACATCTCTCATGAACGAGTATTTCGTCCCGTACTATGCTCAGAAAAGACCTTTTGGAAGCATCAAATTGTTTTTTCGACTTCTTCCTGTACCCCACACCCATGAGATCTGCTATAATTGTGCGTAGTAGAACTGATAATTTCGATTCGATGAATAGGGAAATACTCTAATGTGGAGACCCGGCGCGATCGTGAACGGCATCAAACGGATTCTGCTCGAGAAAGTGATCCTGCTATCCTTGATCATGTTATTTTCCGCCTGCATCCACAGTAGACAGGATTACACAATGACAGCATACCTGTGTCGCCATATGGGGCAATATGACAAGGCGATCGATCTATACACCCGTGCGTTAGAAATCAGCCCTAAAGACGCGGGGATCTATAATGATCGCGGATTGGTATTTGACGACAAAGGCGATTATGATCGGGCAATTACCGATTATGACCGAGCTATTGGGATTGATTCGAATCTATACGCGGCCTATAACAATCGCGGGCGTTCATACAGCAAGAAAGGCGATCAACAGAGGGCAATCAATGATTTCAATCGGGCTATAGAGATCAAGCAAGATTTTTCTACAGCCTACATTAACCGGGGGTTAGCTTTTTATCGCGCTGGCGACAAGAGCAGCGCTATAGAAGACTATAACAAAGCTATAGAAATCAAGTCATATACCAGTAAAGCAATATTGTCTGCTGCCTATTACAATCGTGGGCTCGTATATTCATCTGAAGCTAACTGCGGCAAAGCAATTAGCGATTTCGATAACGCAGCACAAGCTGACCGGAAATCTGGGGGGAATCTTGTCGAGATTTCCTTAGTACTATCAACCAGTCCTGATGGAAAATGCAGAGATGGAGAGAGGGCTGTAAGATTTGCAGACGAAGCATTACAAATTCGTAAGACGCCAGCTGCTCTACGTGCTCTCGCAGCGTCTTACGCTGAAATAGGTATGTTTGATAAGGCTGTTAGCTCCCAAGAGGAGGCTTTAGCGCTCCTTCAGAAAGGGATAATAAAGCCTTCATCAGCTGCTGTGGACTACTATACCAGACAGTTGCAATCGTATAAGGATTCTATGCCGTGGAGAGAGAAATGGCCGGAGAAAAACAACCCAACACCTGAGAGTGAATAAAATAAAAAAACCAACGTACAACAAAAGCATCGAGAGAGACGCGGGAATAGCCATGATTCTTTTCGTGCCAGTGTCAGCGTCCCGCGCCTAAGCGAAGCGTTATCACCGTTTGTTTCTCTCGAAAATCTTCACACATGCACGTTCTTGAACGACGTTGGTTTGTAGGTGTTAACGAGACTGTCAGCAGACCTTATTCACATCTCTGTAGCCGTGCATGTTTCGGGACAAAACTACCTTTCTTTAGGAATGAGGTCCCTCACCATCGAATACCAAAAGTAACTAACACTGACAGCCATCACGATAGAAACGCAGGACCACGAGTGGCATGGAATTTAATCTCGATTGCGGCATGCGTGGTACGGGACAAAGTCTTGCGGAGTTGCGTCATCTGACAACTATCGAGTATCAGGTGGAAGTGAGATTTCAGATGGTGTCTTGAGCATCTCACTTTTAGGGAGAGGTCCTCGTTTAAGGGGCTAATCCTGTTTTGCGGAGTAGCGGGGGAATTGAACATCGCACAGGGCTTAGACATCGCATCAGTTACCAGTACTAATCTTCATACTGTGGCGAAAACGCATCAGTCTCATGGTAGGAGGAAGAAGTTATAAGTCAGGGGCGGAAGCATGCGTGAGGCTCTTCTCCAGCTTTAGTACAGGACAAAACCCGCGAAATGATCGACCAAGGGAGTGAGGTTTAGGTTCTTCCAGAAACATTTGTATGCCTTTTCTGCTAAAATGGATGGGAGTACAAACGGCATTCCTCGTGTTCACCACTCAATAAGCAAGAGGAGGAGGAATGGCTAATTAAGATCGCGATGGAGGAAGATCAGGAATTGCATATCTCTGTCAGAAAGAAGTTTATGTCGCTGGTAAAAAAATTACCGACTCCCCCTGGTTTCTATTTTTGATACTTCAATAGGCCTTGTGGTAATCATCGCGTTCATATCTGGAGTGGCCGGGAGGATGTGCGGGCGGTCACTTGCCTGTACGTGTTGATCCTGTTGCCGTTGGGGTGACAATAACAAGGCGAAGTTGTAGGGAGGACTAATGAACGAAGAGAAGAAACAGCAAAAGCTTGAGGCAAGAATGAGCAAGAGGAGTTTAAAATGCAGGAAAATGTCTTCTATAGGTTAGACCCGCTCCTGATTTGTCTCGTTCTGGTAGGTGTTTTAGTCGCGGCATCGGAAATTGGTTTTTGGGTAAAAGGGAGGATGGCGAAAGGTGCGGACAGCATCGGAAAGGGAGACATACCGCTCATCATAGGCGCAGTACTGACACTGCTGGCCCTTCTGCTTGGGTTTACCTATTCGATGTCTGAAGGCCGCTTTGAAGAGCGGAGACAACTGGTTATTGATGAAGCCAATGCGATAGGGACCACTTATCTCCGGGCAAAAGCATTGCCGGAGCCTCGGAGTTCCGAGATCCAGAGACTGCTGCGCCAGTATACGGCACTGCTGGTTGAAATCGCCGGCAGGATAGAGGATGATCCTGAGAAAATCCGTGCAATGGACAACCGAGAAAAGAAACTTGAAAGTCTGCTTTGGTCGCATGCGGCTGCCCTGGCCAGAGAAAACCCCAATCCTGTCATCTCGGCGTTTTTTGTGCCCCTGAATGAGATGATCGACCTTCGTGCCAAGAAATTGGCCGCATTGAGGAACCGCGTTCCTTTCCCCATCTATGTGGTGCTTCTTATCGTATCGGTTATTGCCTTGCTGATGATAGGATCTTATTTGGGGTCACACAGACAGAGGGCGCTGATAGTAACTGCGTTGCTTGCACTTCTAGTGGCATCGGTTATGTGGTTAATAATGGATCTTGACCAGCCTGTGCGCGGAGCAATTAGGACAAGCCAGCAGAGTTTGATTGACCTTAATGAGGAGCTGAGCCAGGAGTCAGGGGAAGCATCTCCTTGAATTAGAAAGAAGGAGGCCGAACATTATGGAAAATTTGTTAAGCCGTATTTGTGAGAATCTCATCGACCGGGTGGGGGGCCATGAAAATATTCTGGCATATGCAGGACAAGTAAGACAAATCCATGCAAAACCAAGGGTGACCTATGACATAGAGAGATATTTTTTGACTGGATACTTTCAAGGGTGCTTCCCAGGCTGAGTCAGGCCATCGTTACCGCGAATTTCCCCTTAAATCTTCACTGTTGCGCTATCTTGAATCGCGTCTATTTGTCGGTGCACACCGCGTGAATGTCTCAAAAAAATATTCTGCTTCCTTTGGTGGTGTCGCAGACAATGTTACGACCCGTATTTCACCATGGGGGTAAAGCAACTGTCCAATAACTGCTCCGGAGATGAAGCAAGCTCAGAGTTGCCCGATGTGGCAGAGTTCGGGGCGTAAGCAGTAGTTTTCGAAGATTACCAAAAAGTTTTGATTACTATATGTTATCAAAAAATCTTTTTTGACACTTTTTTTCAGTACTCCACATCTGTTAAAGCTTCCGAGATACGTTTCCTTATTGGGGGAGTCATCCGCTGAGAGGTGTTCGTTGCGGTAGTAATCTGTTAGTGGAAGTCCGGTGCTTAGACATAATGTATTAACCTGTCCTACCTTAAGGCGCGTGGGTTAAGCTATATAGATGCGCCTAAGTAAATAGGCAGGAAGTCAGCAAGCCCTTGTCTTCACCGACTTACCATCCGCCCTCGCCTTAGAGGCTAACGATATGGCAAGAAACAGGAGCACGTAGCGATTCTGGTCTGAGACTTGTAGGTGGCTCAGTCGCTCATCAGGAAAATGAGCGGCCGGATGTCCTTCTCCGGCGTCCAGTCCCAGTAGCGCAGAAGGATCATGTAGAGCATGAGCCCCGTCTCGCCCTCGCCGAAAAGGAGGAAGCGGAATGCCTGAGTCATCAGGGGCCGCCGGGTGAGGCCGATGAAGATCGAAATGGGGTCGATGGCCTCGCTGACAAAGGCGATGGTGTTGGCTATGGCGATGGCGCCGGATACCTCCCCGATATAGTCTTCGCCCTCCCTCCGGAGGCTTATCTCGAGCGACGCCGAGAACTCGCTGCGGTTATCGAGCAGGTTGACGTGGAGGAACAGAAATGGCCCCCTCATGTTGTAGTGCCGGGCGATCTCCGCCCTCTTCTTGCGACGGGCCTCCTCCGTCGAACTCTTTATGGGGACCAGGTGCACCTTCTTTCCCCGGAGCCCCGGCCCCAAGCGCCAGCTCTCTTTATCTGTGAAGAACCCTTCCGGGATTCGAAACTCCACCGACCGTATCGAGCGGCTAAGGCCGCTCGCCAGCATCAGGAGCAACGTGAATGCGCCGCCGATGATCAGGCCATCCGGGCGCCCCACGCAGTTTTCGGTCAGAGTGTAGACGAATACCAGGAAGATCAACCCGTTGTAGATGGCCAGCCCCCTCCGTCGCTCGCGCCACAGAGCGAGGGTGACCGCTAGAGCGGCCGAAAGGATTAGTACCAGCACGCCCGTGGCATAGGCGCCGCTCTGCGCTTCCACATCCGCGTCGAAAATCAACGTGATGACGATATCGACAGCGAAGAGCACCAGAACCAGCGGGCGGGATAGTGCCGCCCAGCGCGGTGCCATGCCGTAGCGCGGCAGGTAG
>DMNE01000145.1 GCA_003453735.1 Nitrospiraceae bacterium
ACAATACCAAACAGCAGTAAGTCTGAGGCCGGATGACGCAGAGGCACACAATAACCTGGGCGTTGCATACCAGTCTAAAGGCCTATTTGATAAGGCGATAGAACAATACCAAACGGCAGTAAGTCTAAGGCCGGATTACACAGAGGCACATAAAAATCTGGGCCTTGTCTATATGAAAAAGGGATTGAGGGCGCGGCAACAAGAGAATTAAAAGCAGCACTGGAGGTAAGTCCCGGTATTACAGATATTCGCCAAGCCCTTGAAGCTTTTGACCAGATAGAAGTTCAGATTGCCCACATTATTATGGAAATCGATAGGGGTTTTTCGAATGAGGAAACGTCCATAGAGAGAATAGCAAAACCGTGCCTCCGCTTTCGTCACTTCCGGAACATGCACGTCTGTTGACTTGAATCCTGACAAGCCATATAATGATTAATGTGGAAAGGAGACTCTTTATGGGGCTCGGAGAAAAGCTCGAAAAACTCGCCAAGATTGTCCCAGGGATATATGGTTATCAGGATAGAGAGAAGTCAAGAGATACGGATAAAGCTGTCCGCATAAAACTGTCTGCTCATCTTGAACAGATTAAGCTAAGAATAGAGGGTGATAAGAGGCTGTTTATGGAAAGAAACGACTTTTCTCCCCTTATGGCATTAGACAGGATAGCATCCAAGTTGGACAAGATAATTAACCTTATCAGGTATGCTTCGCAGGGTTACAGCGGGATCTTCGATATATCCAGAATTGGCCAGGATAAACTTAATAAACTATATGCCTTTGATCTCGGACTTTTCGATGATATGAAATCTATTGAGGCTGCTGCAGGAGTGCTTCGCGACTCAAGTGGGGATACGTCTTCACTGAAGAATGCAATTCAGAAGCTTGACGAAACGCTGGATGATTTTGAGAAGAACTTCTTAACTAGGCAAGATTTATTATCGGCTGAATAGGGAGAGGTTATGTCGGAATTTATGGACGTCATTGAGTGGTTTGACAAAACAGGGCAAGAAATTGTCCATAGATATCCGGAGGAGGGATCTGCAGAGATAAAGTTCGGGGCTCAATTGCTCATCAGAGAGAACCAAGCTGCTGTCTTTTTCAGGGATGGAAAAGGGCTTGATGTGCTTGGTCCGGGAAGACATACCCTTTCAACGCTGAACCTTCCCATATTGACGAAGATATTGTCACTGCCTTGGGGATTTAAGAGTCCGTTTAGGTGTGAAGTGTATTTCGTCAATCTCAAGGTCTTCACCAATATGCGGTGGGGCACGAAAGACCCCGTGGCGTTTAAAGACAAGGAACTCGGCCTTATACGCCTCCGGGCCTTCGGGACTTTTACGATGCAGGTCACGCAACCTCTTCTTTTCATCAATACTCTGGTAGGTACGCAAGGGTCCTTCGAGACGGCAAACGTCGAGGACTATCTAAGGGACGTTATCGTTTCAAGGCTGAATGACTTTTTAGGGGAGACTGTGGACAGCCTGGTAAATCTTCCGCAATACTATGATCGGATGGCTGTCGCTGTGAAAACACGCCTTACTGAGGATTTTCGGAAATACGGGATGGAGATGGTAGATTTCTATATTAATCGCATTACCCCTCCCGATGATGTCCAGAAGATGATCGACGAAAGGTCGGGTATGGCTGCACTGGGAAATCTTGATGATTTTCTCAAGTATAAGGCGGCCAAGGCCCTTGGCGACGCAGCATCCTCCGGTACAGGTATGCCCGGGGGAGGTAGCGCTGCCTCAGGAATGGGTCTCGGTGTGGGTGCTGGTATGGGCATGATGATACCTGGCATGCTTTATAAAGTCCTGGGAAATGGCGAAACCAATACTGAAAAGATTAAGGAGAAGGGCACAGTTAACTGTCCGGCCTGCCATGGAGAAGTGCCCCTTAACAGTCGCTTTTGTTCTTCCTGCGGCCATCAGCTGGTGGTGATCAAGAAATGCCCTCGCTGTAGCAATGACCTTGCTGCTGGTGACAAGTTCTGTCCATCCTGCGGACTTGATCTTGCTTCGGAATTGCGATGCAAGAATTGTCAGACAAAATTGCCTCCAGGAACAAGATTCTGCCTAAACTGTGGGGAGAGGGTTTCAGAGGAGACACAGAAAGTTGTTACTTAGCAAAATGAGTGCTCTTCGCAATGAATAGTTTGGTCGTCTCTGCGGAATGTCCTTCATGCGGTGCGCCTCTTGATTTCACCGAGGGAGCAAATGCCATCACCTGCCAGCATTGCAAGACGAATTTGCTTGTTACTGGAAGAAAGCAGGTTCTCAGCTATTATGTCGGCCCGAAACTCGATGAGCGCGTCGCCATCGCCAAGGCGACAATGGCCCATAGGAACAAAGGCTACGACGGGTTCAGTGGCGTAACATCACAACTCTACTTTATCCCTTACTACAGAATGACCGGACAGGACTTTGGGCTTGAAGAGCCTCCACCAAAACCTGCGGTGGAAGAGGAAGCTTTTCGGAAAGATGGGTCAGATTGNNCTTTTCGGAAAGATGGGTCAGACTCCGAAGGGTACCCTTCGACGCCGGATTATGGGGGCGTTGCTTCACTTTTCGATATAGGAGCCGATTTGGTAAACATTTTTTTTGGCAAGACCTTTGGGAAGAGTTCCTGTGATGACCAAAAACCGCTTCCAAAGCCTGAAGTTCCTCTCGAAAAGGTTTCTTCCGGAGTAAATACGGGGGCTATAAAAAATGATTCTTTGACGAAACATTCTCTCTATGAAAAGGGAGAAGTACTTCTGAGCGATCGCTACGTGGAAAAAAATTTCCTTGCATGCAACCTTTACGGGCTCGGAATATATTCTCTTGGCATCAGACCGGCGGTTCTCCGACTGGAACTTTTCCGGAGAGAAACCCTGCAGTCGCTGGGCAAGATTGTGAACCCTTCTCTATGTATCGAAGACGCTGAAAGAATCGGCATGAAGACCGTTGCTAATTCCTCCCTCCTTAACAGGCTGGTCATCGGCAAGGTACTTTCGATTATTTATTTTCCGTTCTGGCTAGTAGAGATGAAGTGTAAAGGGGAAAGTCTTCTTACCATAATCGACGCAGTATCGCAGTCGGTAATCAAGACAGACGCGCCAGTGTCGATTTATGAAATCCTCAATGATGAGCTCGATGACGTGCCAAAGGTTGTTGGGTTCCGTCCTCTCACGTGCCCGAATTGTGGCTGGAACTTCCCTGTCAGGCCGGATGACAGCATTTTCTTCTGCTCCACCTGCAGTAAGGCTTGGCAGATATGCGGAAGTGAACTGACTGAAGTTGGATACCGGGTTGCCGACGTACAGTTATCAAGCCGGAATGGACAGATGAGATACCTCCCTTTTTGGGTCTTTCAAAAGGTAATGGAAGGCGGGCAGCCTTTCCGTTTTTTTATACCAGTCTTCAGATACCGGAGATTAAGATTTCTTCTTGATATGGCAGTGCACATCTCAAGATGTCAACCCTCTTACGCTTTTGCCGAGGTGGGTGGTACAGATCTTTTGGGGTGCTACTACGATGAAGAGGATGCATTGCTACTGGCCCGATTCACGCAATCAGTCCTCGAATCGGGGCGTATTGAAGATTTGAGGACTAAGAACCCTAACATCTCTCAGGCTGATGCCACTTTGACATGGTTTCCCTTCCAGGTGCAAGGGGAGTACCTGCTCGCTCCATTCGGTGGAACTAGCATTCCTAAGAGCCTGCTCATATAAGAGTGAACAAAATAGCGGTAAATACACGATAAGGGAAAGTTCATTAAGGCCAATAGATGATGACAATATTTCTCGATTAGAAAATATAGTTATCTGTAATTTTTTGAAATTGTGGCCGAATGGTCCCGTTTAAGACTTTCGGGACGATTTCAGAAGGCATTAAGAAAATATCACAAAAAAGAAAAGCAGGAGAAACCCCCTGCACCCCCTAAAAATAATCAAATCACCACATCATTCTATGTAGCTGTCTAACGGTCACGTCTTTTGATAACTTCGGTGTTCCCCTCCTACTAAACATTTCAGAAAAACTTGGAGGCGACGGGAAGTGCTAAACGTCCACGGGCGAGCTTCTCCTCAACAATACCTCTTTCCTCTCGAAATGATAGTCTCCCAATTAAACCGTTATCCAGAGCACTGCGCCGCAGGAATGTCGGATTAATCGAGGTTTTTCCAATAGAAACTAAATACCTGAAATCTCCGACCTGCGTCTGTTCAACTAGCAGAACCAAACACCAGGCGAATTTACTCTAGGATAGTCCGCTCTGTAGGTCGAGAAGAAAGCTAGGGCCGCTTAGTGGATCTATTCCTTTGATTCCAGGGAAAGCCCTGTCGTCGCATCCGACGCGCCCCTCATCTGCTTCTTAAGGTTTTAAATGAAGTGAGCTTTCATGTTTGTATGAAATTGTCTGTTTCAGGTCACAACGTTCTGCTATAATGACTTATCGTTGGATTTAAGAGTGTGAAAAATAGATTATGGCAAATTGTGAAGAATAAAAGCGCTTGCCATAAGCCTATTGCCCTGGATAGAGCGCATTCGGCAAACGAGTCAAATGATCCTGCCTTAAGAACGACCTGTCTTCTTCCTGTTCTCATCATCGTGCTTTTTTCATTCTTGGTTTATTTCACTGCCCTTTTCGGCGATTTTGTGTATGACGATAGAGACCAGATACTGAAGAATCCTTGGATCAGAGATATAAGGAACATACCGACGATATTCTCAGAGAGTGTCTGGAGTTACCAGACAGGACCCGTCATCTCGAATTACTACAGGCCCCTCATGCACGTTCTTTATATGATCAACGATTATCTCTTTGGCTTGAAACCCTGGGGTTTTCATCTGGTCAACATCCTTTTTCATTGCGGTGTGTCAGTCCTTGTATTTCTGATCATACGGAGCTTCCTGACGGAGAAGAGGGCCTCAGCGCCCCTCGTATACCTTTCTCCCCC
>DMNE01000280.1 GCA_003453735.1 Nitrospiraceae bacterium
AGAGTTAATTTACCTTAGAAAAAAAAGCTTATTTTATGACTTTTGCAAGTCCCTCAGCCTATAAAGAGGAACTATGATAACTCTGGAACGCGCAGAAACCAATAATAACTTCTTGGTCACGATACTGGACAAAGAAGGCCCGAAGAAGTTTGAATGTCGTTTAGATATTTGTGAAAATCCAGCTTGCAGTTGCTCCTCAGTGGGATTCAACCTATATCCGGTTGTGAGTTCGGGCCTCAAGCCAGATGACGAAGACAAGGCGGTGCTTTTCTATATTGATATTTACAAAAGAGTAATTGACAAAAAAAAGGAGCCGTTATCTAAAAAGAACCGTTATTATGCAGACATCTTCATTTCGCATCTCAGAGAAGAAGATTGGAAGAAGCTTACACAGGAATTCTATATATACAAAACTCGCTTGACGGATACGGCTGACTTAAATTCAGCAATCTTTATTTTTCCGATAGAACAGATTGAATCCAATGGCCTGATGATTGGATATAAGGAAATTCTTCCTTTCGGGGGAGATTTGTTTTTCTATCTTGATGATTTGAAAATTGTTGTGGACGATCAATATTGTGTAAGATCTGATTGTTCCTGCACCGATACATGCCTTGCTCTTATACCGATAAGGAAAGATACTATCGTGAAAAAACAAGCAGTGGAGGGACTATTTGTAAATTATAAGACAGGTCAATGGTTTTTTAAGGAACCCGGAAGAAAGATATCCGATAGGGAAAAGACTTTCAAGGCTGCGTTGGAAGAACAACAGCATGCAGTTTATGCACTCTTGAAAAAAAGGCATCAAACGCTAAAGAGACTTTATCAGAATTACAGAAGGAAAATTCTTGGTTTGAAAACAGCAGCAATAGGTCCGGCAGCCATCGGGAGGAATGCTCCATGTCCGTGCGGAAGCGGAAAGAAATTCAAAAAATGTTGTGGAAAGTGACAAGCGCACGCCAATACCTGCAAGAGGTGTAAACAAGTGACAAAGAAGAAGCTCGCCAATATGATATCATCGATAGCGCCGCGCGTTTCGCCGAGATTAACTTATTATGAAAAGGTCGGTTTACTCAGAAAATATAGGCCGCTTTACTTCGTAAACTTACAGTAAGCACAGCAGAAACAATCCCATATATGAGGGGAGTGGCTCATACCGAGTGGTTCGCGGCGGGTGCTGGTACAGCGAACCGAAGGGCGTGCGTGCTTCGGTTCGCGGCAGGATCACGCCGGGCAGCTGGTACAATTTCCTCGGGTTCCGCCTAGCAGAACCTAAATGACCCTGTGTTTTTTTACTTTTTTATGGCTGTTGTAGGTAGCATACATAACACCTCTTTTTTCGCCATATAAATAATATTACATTTTCTATAGAGGCTTCGGCTATATATGGACTTGGGCTGAAGGCGGCACATGGTGCCTCTTGAAACATCACCGTGCGCTTGGATGCTGAGAAAGAGTGCATATTCGGTTTTTCATGTCGCAACAAACATTCCTCACTGAAGGCCCCGGTGCAAGATATGCCCTTGTTTGGAAGCGGAGCGACGATAATAGCTTCATAAAGTACTCGGTATCCACAGAGTACACGCATAAATGCGAGCTTTGCGGTGAAATAAACAGGATATAGCCCTCACAATAGGAGTGTATTTCGCCTGTCGATTTCGACAATCATAAATCAGTGAAATGAGGACTTCAATATTGAACTTCGCATCTGGTGAAGAACTCGCAAGTTTGACGAGCCTTTGCAAAGTTCGGACGTATCTCCAATGCTTTTTATAAATTCCTTACTGCCTCTCTCTTTCAAACCTTTTCTAGGCTAGCGTAGATATCGTCGAGATTATAATGTTGACTCTGCGTAATCGAGCTTCAGGCGTACTTCTATTGATATTCTGCAATTGACCTATCCACTTGGCCATTCAAAAATTACTAAACCGCCAAGGGTGTTCAACTTCCGAGAAGGAAGTCGCATTGTTCGCTGTTCGAAAGCGTCAGCACATTTCCCTTTGTTCATTTCCTTAGGCTCCTGCGGCCTGTGCTAGCGACGGCAGTTCGAAGACAAAGCACTTCGGTAACTGCGGAATCGCCTACAACAATTGACAATCCCCATCAATCTGATGTTAAATGGTTGGAGTAAGCGAGACAAACCTAAAGGGAAACCATTTCAAGTCCATCGCGAAAGGCGGCTTTGACAGGGCTGCCTTTGAATTTTATAATGAAAGAGAAAAAAGTATTTTTTCAGGAGAACTTTGTTTGATAGAAAGACATCTCAAAATAGGCAGGATCCATTACACCAATCTCTTCCCTATTTTTTATATGCTTGAGAAGACCGGCGATGTTTCAGCGTATGATTTTATCGAGAGCGTCCCTTCTACCTTGAACAGGTTATTAAGGGACGGTGAGATCGATATAAGTCCTTCTTCATCCGTCGAATACCTCCGAAATGAGGATAAATACACGCTCTTGGAAGGACATTCCATCAGTTCTTTCGGCCCTGTAGGGAGCATCCTCCTGTTCAGCATAAGGCCTATCGAGACACTTGATGGGTTAACCCTCCTCACCACATCACAATCAGAGACCTCCGTCGCCCTTTTGCAGATAATCCTAAAAAAATTTTACCGCATCACTTGCCCTCTCAAATCCACGGATGAGCCCCTCTCCGAAGGATTGGAATCCTTTCCCGCCTATCTCCTGATCGGAGATGACGCCTTGATAGCCAAAAAGACTGTTACAAATGGCTCGTTGCTGATTCCGGGGAAAGACCAAAACGCTCGACTGGGAAAATTCTGCCTTGAACCGAATGCTTCACCAGTGGCAACCCACGCTTCTCGGATAACGATCTATGACCTGGGAGACATCTGGCAGAGGAACACACACTTCCCCTTTGTCTTTGCGCTCTGGATCGCGAGAAAGGAGTGCTGCACGGCGAAATTGGTTTTCGAGCGGTTCAAGAATGATTTGGCTTTTGCAAAAATTCAGGCATTGAAAGACCTGCGGACCATTGCACGAGAATCGCCTCTGCGCGCCATGCTCTCAGAAGATGAGATTGTCTCATACTGGCAAGGAATATCCTATGACCTCACCCGGGAACACAAAAAGGGCCTTGAATTATTCAGAAAGTATGCCGGAGAACTGAAACTGATTTAGCGTAAAAAAACTACATATCGCTGTAATACGCACCAGCGTTCAAGACTAGTTTTTTTTCATAGACCAACGACGTATAGATCCTTGAACTTTTGCCTCCTGCGAGGATCATGCTCACGACCTCAAGTCCAAAGCTATCTTCGTCGAGAGTTCGGCTTCTTTTTTAGGGTGATCCTTTTCTCCCCCAGTTGCTCAGTCTCACGCGTAATGGGAGTCTTCAGCGGTTTGCCTTCCTTGATATCTCAGAAAGATGACTGAAGCTTCTTGAAAATCTCATCAGGGTTGACATCCCCTGCTATCACGATAAAGGCGTTATCAGGGACATAGTACTTCTTATAATGGCTGTAGAGTTCATCCCGTTTGCTATATCGGACATTCACCCGATGACCGGCCTGCGATAGGGATGGGCCATTAGTGAGGTTGCAATAAAACGCTCGAAAAGAGAGTTCTCGGGATCATCCTCCTGCCGCATCCTTCTTTCTTCCATGACGACGTCTCGCTCTGCAGAGGTCTCCTGGGGATCCACGAGCAGGCTGGACATCCTGTCTGCCTCCAGGTCAATCGATATGCCAATCCTGTCAGATGACAGGATCTCAAAACACATGGTGTAATCCTTTGTCGTCATCGCATTATCAACATCACCGTTTTTCTGGATGATCTTCGAAAATGCCTTTGGACCGTATTTCGGTATTCCTTTGAACATCACGTGCTCAAGGAAATGGCTTAAACCGGACTTGCCGGAAACCTCATCCCTGGAACCAACCCTGTCCCATATCTGAACCGTTGCGAGAGGGACCTTGTGGTCTTCGCTTATAAGTATCTTGAGACCGTTGTCGAGGGTATACTCTCAGCGCGAAGGGAAAGAGGCGTCAGGCAGATAAGAAAGCCTGGGACAAATGAGAAAAGCGCTGTAAATCTCCACATGGGTACACTATATCAGAAAAGCCGACTCCCTAACAAATGAATTGCTTATCAAGAAAGGGGCAGGAGATTGAAAAGTTATTCATTCCTGTCTTCCATGTTTTGGGGAATCACCGTGCTTTCGGTTATTATATCGACATGACTATTCGACTGGATCTGTGAGGCTTAAAACAGGGAACCGCAAATTATGATGAGGAAGGCATTCATCCTAAAGATGTTCGACGCCGCCAACATGCAACGGTGGAACGATAAGATCCGTCCGGTTGAGTTACGGGAACTGGATAAACAGGCGCACAAGATGGTGATCGCCTACTTCCTGGGAAAATTCGAGGAGGGGCAACAGGGTTTCGACTGGTTAGAGATCATCGAGGGTGGATTCTTTGAGTTCTTGCAACGTCTCGTCATTACCGACTTGAAGCCGCAAATCTTCTATAAGATAAAAGCAGATAGGGATAAGTATACTCGATTGAACGCATGGGCAATGTCGCGGTTAGAACCGATCATCTCTCCTTTAGGTGAAAGCTTCTGCAAAAGGTTCAGGAATTACTTCTCAAGCGCCGATGAAACGATCAATGGGAGAATTCTGAGCGCGGCTCATTTTTTTGCTACGAAATGGGAATTTGACATCATCGAACATGCGAATCCCCACGGTTACGAGATGTCCGAGATAAAGGCCAACCTGCAGGGCATTCAGGAAAAATACTATGACTTAAAGGGGATCCAGCACTTGGCGCTTTACTCCAGATTCAGGAATTTTATTGACCTCTGCGGGCAGCTGCGGTTTCAATTGAGGTGGAGTCATATCCATATGGTTCCGAGGACATCAGTCCTCGGGCATATGCTCATTGTCGCGCTGTTGTCCTACATATTCTCATTGGAAATAAAGGCGTGCAAGAGAAGATGTATCAATAACTTCTTTACCGGCCTCTTCCACGACCTGCCGGAAGTGCTCACGCGAGATATCATTTCTCCTGTGAAGAATTCCATTGAAGGCCTGAGCGATCTCATAAAAGAGTATGAGAAGGCACAGATGGAAAAGGAGGTTTACAGCCTCATCCCCGAAGAATGGCACGCGGAGATGCGGATGTTCACAGAGAGTGAATTCGGGAGCATTGTGACTGTGCAGGGTCTCGTTGAGAGCAAGCGATCAGATGATATTACCAGAGAGTTCAATAAGGATGAGTATAATCCGCGGGATGGAGAACTCGTCAGGGCATCAGACCACCTCGCCGCTTTCGTAGAGGCGTATATGGCCATGAAGAATGGTATAGCCTCTCAGGAACTCGCTGATGCAAAGAGCTCCTTAAAGAACATGTATTCGCAAACAATTATTGCCGGGATAAAGTTTGGAGAAATATTTGCAGACTTTGAGTGAACTTCCAGGATGAAATCCCTGTGGGCCGCTTTATTCCCTCCAGACCTCAATTGCAATATCAGGGCACATCTGCGCACAGAGTGCACATCCGGTGCATTTGTCAGGATGTTGGGGCTTTGCAGGGAAATATCCGCTCGCATTGAACTCGCTTTCAATAATGATCACCCCTTCCGGACATGAGAGCACACAGTATTTGCAGCCCTTGCAGCGTTCCCTCGCGATGACGATCTTGCCTTTCATTTCTTTCCCCTTAGCAGTTCCCGTGCGTGCTTACGGGATATGTCTGTTATCGTTCCGCTGAGCATTCGCGCGATCTCCTCCTCCCGTCCTTCCCTTGAGGCTTCTTTCACTGTAACAGAAACGCCATCTTTTTTTTGGATTTTTTCTATCACCATATGGTAATCCGCCATGGCTGCAATATGAGGAAGATGGGTGATGCATAAAACCTGATGCCTTCTCGCAAGGCTTTTCAATCTCATCCCCACAGATGCCGCTGCCCTGCCGCCGATGCCGGCATCTACCTCGTCGAAGATCAGAACGGGAATCCTGTCCACTTCAGCGAGGGTTTCCTTCACGGCGAGCATAACGCGCGAAAGCTCGCCTCCTGACGCAGTCCTTCTGAGGGGCTTGGGCGGCTCCCCTTCGTTTGCGGAAAAGAGAAACTCAACAGAGTCCATGCCCGTCGATGATAGATGGTCGGGTTTTATCTCTATTGTAAACTCCGCCTTTTCCATACCGAGTTCTTTCAGTATTGACTTGACCACAGCAGCTATCCTCCCTGAAACCTTTCTCCGCAGGTCTGTGAGCTCGGCAGCCTTTTCATAAAGTAGCTTCTCCTGGAGAGAGAGGGAACCCTCCAATGCTTTCAACCTCTCGTCAGAGAGAGTAAGCCCCCGGAGTTCCTCATCGGCATCTTCTCTGTATCGCAGGATCTCATCAATGCCTTCTCCATATTTCCTCTCAAGCCTCTTGATGAAATCGAGACGGTCTTCTACAACAACCAGTCTGTCAGGGTCACTGTCGTACCTTTCTCTGTATGACCTGAGAGAGGAGGATGCATCTTCGATAAGAGGTTTTGCTGATTCGAGGAGGGCGAGAATCTCAGCGATACCCTGATCTACCTGAGAGACGTCTCTGAGCATGGATACTGCAGATGAGAGTCTTTCCGACAAGGAGCCGTCTTCGCTGTAAAGGACAGAGTATGCTGCATTGGTGAGTTCCTTGAGTTTAGCGAGGTTCGCGAGGATGTTTCGCTCTTCGCCTAGTACTTCTTTTTCTCCCTGCTTCAATGATGAGGAATCTATCTCCTGAATCTGAAACATGAGGAGGTCGATCCTCTGCACTTTTTCCCTGGTGTTTGCAGTGAGATGGGATATTTCTTTTTTCATGGACTGTACAGCTGAGAAGAGCCTTTCAACCTCCAGCCGTTCCCGAATAAGCTTTCCGTATGCATCCAAGAGCGCCCGCTGATTTTCCGTAGAGAGGAGGCTCTGGTGCTCATGCTGGCCGTGGATATCAACAAGGGAACGTCCGAACTCTAAGAGTGTCTGCACATTAACCATAGTGTCATTGATATATGCCCTGCTCTTTCCCGACGATAACAGAGTCCTCCTGAGGATGATTCCCTCTTCCATCGGGATGCCTAGCCTATCGATCATCGGATGTTCGGTTGTTTCAAAAAATGCCTCGACAACCGTCTCACGCTTTCCCGTTCGCACCATGTCGCTCTGCGCCCTCTCCCCTAACGCGAGGCCGAGTGCATCAACGATGATGGATTTGCCAGCGCCGGTCTCACCAGTGAGGACGTTGAGCCCCGGTTCAAAACGTATCATAAGATCATCGATAATGGCAAAGTCCTTTATCCGTAATTGTCTAAGCATTCCTGTAAGAACATACCACAGAGCTCCGGGAAAATTCCAACGGGTATCCTGACAGTCGACGGGGCGGATGACCCTTCCTATTGCCGTGTCCTGCTCGTCCTCATGACCGCCTCCTGTTTCGTCTTTCCGACTCTCAAAATGAGTATTCTTCCGCCGGTTGAAGTATCTGACGGAAATTCAGATAAAAGGGCTCTCTGGCATGAATTTTTCTAAATATGACGACGAAGTTTTGGCTTGACAAAAGGATTTCTTCCTGATAACTTTATGATAGTTATGATAGGAAATCTTTATAAGAGAAAGGGGGGAATTTCATGACAAAGGCGGAGCTTATTGACAAGATCGCCTCAGGGGCTGGGGTAACCAAGGCAGACGCTTCAAAAGCATTGGAGTCAACACTGAATGGAATCAAGGCATCGTTAAAGAAGGGGCAGAAAGTTACATTGGTTGGATTCGGCACCTTCGGCGTGGTTAAGAGGAAATCAAGAAAAGGCCGTAATCCAAGGACCGGTGCGGTCATCACCATCGCTGCTGCAAAGACACCGAAGTTCACCGCTGGTAAAGCACTTAAGGACGCAGTAAGATAACTATACTATTTTTTTGTTCGGTCGAGGGGATAGTCTTCTATCCCCTTTTTTTGCCTTTTTTGGGTATCCTGTGATTGTGAACGGTATGGTCCTCTGAAAATATTTTTTATCGCCTTTTCTTGGCGGGAAGGAGGCTTTTATGCTGGTCGCATTCAGTATTGTGCCTATCGGTTTAGGAAGCAGCATCGGGGATCAGCTTGCCGAGGTGTTAAAGATTGTTGATGCAAGCGGATTGCCATACAAGGTCAACCCTATGGGTACGGTCATCGAGGGGGAATGGGATGAGATCATGAAACTCGTAAAGAAATGCCATGCAACGGTCATGAAGACAGGGGAGCGGGCAATAACCACCATACCCATTGATGACAGAAAGGGTAAACCTAACAGGATTGATGCACAGGTAAAATCAATTGAACTTAGGATAGGAAAATCACTGAAGAAATAGAAGCCATCAAGCAATCATACTTGAGTTGTGAAGATCCAAAAAATTCTGGCAGGGATCGATCTCGAATCTGATACAGAAGGAACCCTCGCATACGCCTCTTTCCTTGCCAAGGGGTGGGGAGCGTCCCTGCACCTTCTTTGTTGGTAACATCCCGATACATCCCACCCCTTACGTAGAGGAGGAGACGAGGGTTGGAGAGGAGAGGTTCACTTCTGGAGAAAGAGGTTGGTGGAATAAGGCGTTGCTACACAGATAGAGGTTATGATCGGAAGGCTCCACGAATTTTTCGAGATCGCGCTTTATCGGGTGAAGGCGGATGCACTCGTGCTCGGTTTTAGATCTCACCCCTTCAGGAGGAGCAGTTCCGAGAAACCGATAAAGGCTTCCAGATACCTGTCCTCGTGGTCAGGGGAAAAACAGTGGAGTCCCGCGGAATCGTGCAGTGCAGTAACGATAGGAAGGATACTCTTCCCCGTTGATTTTTCAGAGACGTCAGCGAAGTCCCTGAAGACAGCTAAGAAATTGAGCGTTCTCTTTTCCTCAGAACTGCATATTATACATATTGTGGCAAACCATATCGTGAAGAGATCTCGCTGAAAGAAGGAGAGGATAAAAGGCGAGTGCGGCATAATCTTCTGCAAAAGACGCGGGATGCGCTTTGCGATCTCCAGCAGGACTCAGGGATTGAACTGGCAGGGATGATCGAAGAAGGAAAGCCCAACTGGGAGATACTCTTCTTCTCTTCCGAGAGCGATAGCGACCTTATCGTCATGGGTGCGAGAGGATGCACCGGCATCAAAGGAATGCTCACTGGAAGTGTGCCCGATGCCGTCTTAAGATCAACTCTCTGTCCTGTTCTCGTGGCACATTGATGTCCGGCGCGATTCTCTTTCTCCTCGTCAGCCTCATCATGATACTTACCGCTGCTGAGAGCTTCACCAATGGCGTAGAAGCCCTCGGCAGGAGATTCTCCCTTTCTCAAGCGGTTGTGGGGAGCATCCTCGCAGCGATCGGAACCGCCTTGCCGGAGACCATTCTTCCCGTCATTGCGATATTCTTTTACAGGGATTCATCGGCAAATGATATCGGCGTTGGGGCTATACTCGGCGCACCCTTTATGCTATCTACCCTCGCTTTCTTCCTCGTCGGCTTAACCGCAGCGGTATCTTATCTCAAAAAGAGAAGAGGCTTTGAAATCAGGGTTGAGCCCCATGCCACCAAGAGAGACCTCATCTTTTTTTTACCCATGTACTCCATTGCGGTATTGATCCCTGCGGCCACAGGAAGGACGTTTGCCCTCCCCATTGCCGTCCTTCTCGTTGCGGGATACATCTTGTATGCATACAGGACATTCCGGAGTGAAAGCTCGGATATGGAGGATTTCGAAGGGATGTATCTCTGGCGGCTGCTCAAGAAATTCGGGTTCACGCGGGATGATATCCCTCATATCATTATGATATTGCTACAAGTTGCCGGCGCCCTATTGCTCATGATAGGGGGCGCACACGTATTCGTGAGGAATCTTGAATATGTCGCCGTACGATTCGGCGCGAACCCGCTGCTGTTTGCTCTCATCCTTGCGCCCGTAGCGACAGAACTTCCCGAAAAATTCAATAGTGTGACCTGGACCTGGAAAGGAAGGGATACGCTGGCTGTGGGGAATGTGACCGGTGCGATGGTATTCCAGTCAACCTTTCCCATGTCTATAGGGTTATTGTTTACGCATTGGAACCTCTCCGGCATGGCGCTCCTTTCCGCCCTGCTTGCCCTTGCGTCAGCCTCTATAGTCCTCGGACAACTGGTCTTCAAGCGGCGACTTTCTCCGACCACGCTCCTTCTCGGGGGAGGTTTTTATCTGGTGTATGCGGCGGTACTGATTGTTACGCATGGATAAGCTCGCTGCAAAACTGCCTGCAAAATCCCTGTGGAAAATTTATTTCTTAAAGAGGGCTTCAAGCCTTTTGCGCGCGTCCTCTTTCTCTGTGCCCGAAGCTCCACGGGCTGTCCCCGACTTGAAGATAAAATAATCGCAGAAATTTGCTCTGTCCCGTATTCTCTGAAACTCCGCCTTTGGTTCGAGGCATTTGTTATGAGATGTTTCCGAATACAATTTGCAGTTCAGACAGATATGTAGATCTCCGTTACAGAAGGGGCAAGAAGTCTTTCGGGAAAAATATTTGTCG
>DMNE01000346.1 GCA_003453735.1 Nitrospiraceae bacterium
GGAAAGATCGCTGCATGAAGCCCCTCCGGATAAGACTTAAGGAGGCACGAAAACAGGCCTGCTACGGAGATTACGGCGGATCCTTAAACTTCAGTGATTATGGAACCCTGAAGGGAATGAACGCTGGATGACATCAGTTCCCTTATTTGGTTAAAATTGAATTTGAAAAAATGACTTCATCTACTGCACATAAATGGAATTTTGCCCCCCGCTTCCGCCGGAATGCCTTCGGCTGGCGCTCGCAGCCGGCGCTATCCCGCGTAAAAGAAGCGGTGGCGGAGATAAAGAAGATAGCGCGTAAGGACCCTGTCCTGGCTGCCGAAGGCGCCGTGCTGTTTCTGGAAAAAGTATCGCCTGCATTAGCGCACGTCGATAGTTCCTCGGGCGCGATAGGCACGGCGGTGAACAATGCCATCGATGTCCTTGCGTCGATTATAGCCGGCGCTACGGCAGACAATTTCGTTCGGGATAAATGGCTGGATCGTCTCTGGCAAGCGGTCGAGGACGACGATATCCCCTATATCGAGCTATTGCCCGAATACTGGGGAGAACTCTGCGCGACCCCTACGCGAGCATCACGCTGGGCAGATTCATTTATCGATGGGGTAAGAATGGCGTGGAAGAATACTTCTCCGGGGCATTACGTTCATTTCAAAGGCGCAATCGCCTGTCTGAGCGCCCTTATCAAGGCCGGGAGGAATGAGGAAGTCCTTGCCCTGCTCGAACTCTCGCCATATAAATACTGGCATTACAGAAAGTGGGGAGTGAAGGCTCTGAGCGCCATGGGCAAGAAAGCGGAGGCGATCCGTAACGCAGAGAGCAATCGCGGAATCAACGACCCCTTGGGCGTAATTGCAGAGGCATGCGAGGATATCCTTCTTTCGAGCGGCATGAGCGATGAAACATATGATCGATATGCATTCGTCGCCAATCGCGGGACTTCTCATCTGGCCACCTTCCGGGCTATTGCAAAGAAATATCCTCATAAGACCGCTACCGAGATACTTCACGATCTGGTTAATAGCACACCCAGAGAAGAAGGCAAGTGGTTTGCCTCAGCGAAATCAGTGGGTCTGTATGACGAGGCAATAGCGCTGGCAAACAAGGCACCCTGCGATCCGAGGACATTGACGCGAGCTGCCAAAGAAGCTGCAGCTGAGCACCCTGCATTTGCCATTGAAGCGGGGATGGCGGCGTTAAGATGGTTATGCGAGGGATATGGTTATGAGATTACTCCTTTGGATATCTGGGCTGCCTACCGGCATACGATGGAGGCCGCCGCAAATGCCGGCAGCGTTCAGGAGACGCGCGACCGGATACGCAAACTGGCACAGACTTCAGATGTCAGGTTCGTTACAGATATTCTCAATAAAGAGTTAGGGTCGAAATAGATGGCTGACACAAACTTCGATAAATTCATCGAAGAACTCGACGATAAACTTGAGTATTACAAAGGTCTCAAAGGAGATCCGTACAAGGAATCCCTGAGAGAGCAGTATGGCCTTGCGAAGCGTTTCTATGAATTCCTCCTGAAACCCGACGGCGTTCCTGACGGCAAGTTGTTTGAGGACATTGCCATGGATATGGATGCCGACGTCATGAGCTGGATTGTGGAACTCCCTTTTGCTCTCTTTGATCATGGTGGCATAGTTGATGAGGCGGTCGAGATTGGCAGCCTTTTCGCCGAGGTCCATTCACCCGATAATTTCTTTGGCGACATGGCGGCAATACTCGCCGAGGCAGGCAGGCGTGAAGAGGCATTCGAGAGAATTTCAAAGAATCTTGAAAGATTCCCTGACGATGCATGGATAATCATAAAAGCGGGCCAGGCATATCAAACATTGAAAGAAACTGATAAGGCACTTGAGCTTTATAATCGTTCATACGGCATGACCTCTCCTCTCTCATATGACAGGGCCGGAGTACTCGAACGCCTGATTCCTCTATTAAGGGAACTGGGCAGAGCGGNNGAGAGGGCTGAGAAAGCCCGAAAGGAAAGATACAGAAGAAGTGAGAGAGAAGAAATAAATTACTCGCCAGTTATCACAGATAAGCAGAAACTGACGCCAGCAAGTTCCATAAAGATCGGAAGAAATGAGCCATGCCCCTGTGGAAGCGGCAAGAAATACAAGAAATGCTGCGGCAAATAGATTCCGGATTGCAGACCTCTTGTTTCGAAATTTTGGGGCAATTGTCTGACTTCAACGAACAGTTGCCTCAATAAAGATATGAGTGATCGATGCCCGGACGGGACAAGGGGCCTTATGAGAACCCGCGGATGGTTCAGTTAATCTTTTCCACCACACTTTTATTTTAATCCTAACTGTTGTGGAGGAAAATCTATCGCCTCGCATGAAGCTTTCATTGCTCGTTTCGTCTTATTGCTGAGCTTCAGTGATCCGACAATCGGATTCAATCACGAGATACCGGGCAATGATGGAACACTGATCGAGGTCCTTGTCTTTCTTGCTCTGACCAGGCCTTCTCTGGGCTGTAATCAACTTATGGATAAAGAAGGCTTCAGGCAGTGGCGCCCTCACTTTGAAATTTCCAAAATCTGCGGTGAACGGGAAGCTGAGAAGAAGATCAACAAAAGGGAGAGGCGATGCAGTAATGTTCCATTTTCTGATCGGAACAACCTCGTCATCCCGACCGCCCTTGCGATGAGCAACAAACTCAATGGTGAAATTCTCACGGGTAAACCTGCGAACACCAGACTGAAAAACAACGGGGATATAGCCGAGATCTGTAATAATCTTTTCGATGTCGACTTTTTCGGCCCGGTCTGAAAGGGCAAATGTGACGACCGCAAAATCTATATCCATCGTGCGTAATACATAAGGAATGCCGAAAACCTCCTGATAGAGAGGCATCACCCAGCTGCCGATCAGCAGGGATTCATTGAAAAAGCCAACTGAAGAGAATGCCTGCAGAAGCTCCTGAACTTCCGCCGGAAAAATGTTCCTGTTCTTAATCACTATTTCCATGTCTTCTTCTCTCGCCGGCGCGCAGGATCTTATTCAGATACGCTATTCTCTTTTCATAAGACCGTATTTCCTTTTCGTATTTCTTCCTCATTGAAAGCTTTTCCTTCACCTCTTGTATTTCACTGTTAGGGATGTGCTTACTGATAACCTTCTCTCCATCGCGGTATTTAAGGTGGTAGTAAGAATAAACTTTGTTCTTATAACGCTTTTTCCGCTCGCTTATTGAACCCTTGGGAAGCTTGGAGAGAGATTTTTCAAGACCATCAAGCATCTCCTGGCAACGCTTAAGTTCATCTCTAAGCATGCCACCTACAACCTTATCCCTTTCCACCACTTTCATGCCTTAATTATGCTTTATGTGGTGGAAAAGAGCAAGTCTTACTATGCAAGCCTATGGCTTCTTTCTTTGCAGGGAATTTCATTATGAAGTTCGATGAGCGGGCGTTGTCGCACTTTTCTGAGGCGACGCTGATTGAGGCCGTTCCTCCGGAGCGGCCTCCCGGGTTCCATCCCCTATAACATTTGTGAGGGTTCCTGTTGGGCAGTCCCTTTTCCCGCATCCCGCCTGTGCTTTGCTGTAAGGCCGCCCGCGCTCTAATTTTCCTGATCATCGGAATCGCCACGTTCTTTGGCATCCAGTAGTAGTGGGCAATTTCTCCTGCGACCTTTTGGATGGAAAGCTTTTTTTCGGTGTTCAGGTATCTGTTCAGGACGTATCTTTCAGGTTTTGTATGCCGGCTGGCGATCATGCTCTTCAGGAATTGTATTTAATCCAGGATCGAGCAAGGCCCGACCTCTTGATTGTTTATCAAGATTTTACCGTTAATCCGGATTTCCTGTATGCGTAAGTCCCTGATTTATTTGCTTCGGCTGAATGAGACCGGATGAGAGATTCGCATCATTTTGTCACGCTGAAAAAAGGGAGAGGGCACATCGAGAAACGCAACCATTTGATCTCATTGAAAAATATGGTGGAGCTGAACGGGATCGAACCGTCGACCTATTGAATGCCATTCGTAACAGTTGGACCTAAACAAGTGCTTGAAAATACCGAGAAAAGCGCACCAGCAAAGGATTTAGAGACAGTTTCTATTTCTACATATTTCGATGTACTTTAATGGTTTTATGAGTAATGTTATCACAATTTTATCACAGTGCATTTGTTGGTTTGTTCATTGTTGAATAATGCCGTTTGTTGAAGCGACTCGCTTGTTGGTTTGTTTGTTGCCCCCCGGTTGACGAATGGAATCGAGACAGGAAAAAGTATATTGGCAGGCTAACTGTATTCGATGATAGCAGCGATAGCGGCAGTTACTTCTTCCATAGCCGATGAGGGCAGCCTCCCGAGTTTCCGTATGAACCGCTGGACATCAACTCCCCTGACCTGAAGAGTATCAATTGCGGATGCCTTGGATAAGCCGTTTGAACTGTCGGGCAGAACCTTCACATGCCAGATATTACCGCCGAAGCGTTCTTTCCAATCAGTGATAGGGGCTATGAGCTTGATCGGTAGAACTCCAACAGCATCAGAACTGATAACGACGGCAGGCCGCTTCTTCTTGATCTCAGCTCCGATAGTCGGATCGAAGTTGACGAGCCAAACCTCGCCGCGTTTCGGATTAGGCGGACTAATACTCAATTATATCTCCGCCCCCAAGCTCCCTCGTTTCAGGGTTATTCTTGTAGTACGCCTCAAATCTGTCAGCCTGCTCCGAGAGGATCTTCCTGCGCTCCTCCATCGGCAACTTCATAAAAGAGCGCTTTTCTATAAGGGACAGAGATTCTTTTATCTTTATCTGTTCTCCAAGCATTTTCTCTGCTTCATCTTTTGCAAGTAAACCTTCTCCGAAGGCGCGTAGCACACTGCGCCGCAACCACTGTGGCCGTTCAGGGGACAACTCGCAGGGTTCATTCTTTCGCCAACCGAGACGGTTTACATCTATGCACCATTTCCTATAGTATGAGTCGGTAATCACTTCGAGATCATGCAACCGATATAGCAAGGCTTGCACGCTTATGCCAAACCGCTGCTTCAGAATGAGCAATTCCTCAGGCTGAATAAATACGCGCTTATTGCCGACCTCTTTAAGCAGGCTATCTGCAGGAGCGAGGAAGGAAGCGGCAAAACGAAATGCAGCCTTTTCCTCGTCCGTCTCTCTTGAGATATTCAGCACAAGATGTCCGAGTTCATGGACAAGATTCAAGCGCTGCCTCTCTCCGGCAATGCCGGCACGAGATACAACAGCGGCGGCCTNNTCTGTTCCCCACTAACAGCAACAGCAGAGATTCCATCAAACTTCTCGCCCGCTTTTACTTCCAGAACATGAACCAGATGGTCTTCCAGTATATCGGTAACGCTGGCAATCGGCGCCTGCCCAAGGTTCCACTTCGTTCGCATTTTATCCGCAGCTGATTCCGCATCTTTGAGCTTTCTGACATTCAAAGCTTGGACGGGAAGCGCTGATCCATTTGTTTGCTGAGTCAGATCCTGCAATCGTACTCGATCTTCCAGGGATTGAATGACAATTGATTCCAGCCTCTTCTGTTCTCCCTTCAGCAACCCAGAACCTTTTCGGTAAGCGATGAACTTAACAGAAAAAGGCGGTTCGCTCCAGAGATGGGCTGCCTTGATTCCTAAAGCCGCCGCCAGTTTATTGAGGACAACCGGGGTTGGCGTAGCCTTGCCGAGCTCATACTTTGAAAGGGCCTGCTTTGTTATTATGCCACCCATTTCCGCAGCAAGGGCGTCAAGGGAAAGTCCGCGTGCAAGTCTTAATTGTTTAAGTCGTTTTGCAAACATGAGGGTATCTTTAGTTGACATTATATGCAAAATAATATCAATTTGTCAACCGCATGTCAAGAGGAGGTGATAGTATATCTGATAAGTCATAATTCACCGAATGGATGATTTGCTGCGTTCAGAATATACTATGGCAGGGCTTGCTTTCTTTTCTGAACATACTGGACAAAGGGAATCAGAAATGAAAATAGTTTATACAACAGACCTTCACGGTGAGATATGGAAGTATGACCGCCTGCTTAAAGCGGCGAGTGAATTCCAGGCGGATGCGGTGATCAACGGCGGCGACATGCTGCCGAAGGCCGGCAATCTTTTTGATCAGGACAAGTTCATAACCGGATACCTTGAAAAACATCTCGAACAAGCTGCCGAGCTGGGGATTTCGAACCTCTGTTATATGGGCAATGATGACCTCAGGATATTCGATGATCTCTTTGAGAGGACCTGTGAGAAATATCACGGCGTAGTGAATCTGGCGCAGCGGAAATACGATATCGGCACGTATGAATTCATCGGCATGAACTGGGTCGTGGATTATCCTTTCAGACTGAAAGACCGATGCAGAATGGATACAAAAGACTATGCCTTCCAGATGCAGTTCGGGACCGGATTGTTATCAACTCCTGACGGCTTTGAAGAATTGCCAGACTGGTCTGCAACAGCGAGAACATTGGCCACAATAGAGGATGAACTGGAGCAGTTGCCAAAACCAAAAAGCATGTCTCAGAGCATATATGTCATTCACATGCCCCCATCCAGGCTGGGGCTTGACGTATGTGGCAATGCTTCAGAAGTGGGATCAAAGGCTATTTATAATTTTCTGGAAACAAACCAGCCGCTGCTCTCTCTGCATGGTCACATTCATGAATCCCCTGAGACCAGCGGAATATGGTATGCCAACCTCGGCAAGACACTCTGCATTCAGCCCGGCCAGTTGACCCCCTTTACGTATGTGACCATCGATCTTGAGACCATGGAGTTTGAAAGACATACAGAGTATTGATTCTGATCTAAACTAAGAAATGAGGAACGTCATCAATACGCGCCCAAGCTTCCGTTAACAAGTTCTCTTTCTTCGTAAAAAATCCTTTATTTCTATTCCACGTGTCGATCTTGAAATGGAAAAAGGCCAGGGTTTTCAGCAAATGCTGAAAATGATTAAACCGCTGAAATAGATGGCATGACGCTATGAAGGCCTTATTAATCGCTGTGGTTAGTAAAAATAATCCTTGACAGAAAGCTTCTTTCACTGCAATAATAATTTTCAGCAAGTGTTGAAAATGGCTAATATAATGAAAAAAGAACAGTCAGATGTTGAAACCACCGCACAAGAGGCCTTAAAAGGCGTGCTGGACAAGGTCCCTTTCCTGAAGGTCAATTCAATCGAGCGGGAGCGGGACGGCGTAGACATTCTGGTCAATCTCTCCGCTGACAACAAGAAGCAGGAACTGCTTGTAGAGGTAAAGAGTAACGGCCAGCCCCGTATGGCCCGTGATGCAGTCAACCAGCTAATCCGGTACCGGAGTGCCTATCCTGACGCTTACCTCCTCTTCATGGCACCTTACATATCACCCCAGGCAGCAGATATCTGCATGAAAGACGGTGTTGGCTATCTGGACTTCGCCGGCAACTGTTATCTTTCCTTTGGGCAGGTCTATATCGAGCAGACAGGAAACCCGAATCCATTCAGGACGAGGCGAGACCTTGTCTCGCTCTTCTCTCCCAAATCTTCACGGGTCTTGCGTGTACTCCTGAACAATTCCGGCAGGGTCTGGAAGACACAGGACCTTGCTGATGAGGCACGGGTGAGCCTTGGACAGGTTGCCAATGTGAAGAAGTCGCTGCTTGATCGCGAGTGGATCACCAAGCAGGATGGCTTTTCTCTGTCGGAACCTTGGAAGCTTCTTGAAGAGTGGGCCAACGTCTACACCTACAGAAAGAACGAGGTCCGCAATTACTATTCGCTCAAGAGCATCCCGGAAATAGAATCTGACCTGGCACAGGTCTGCAAGACAAAGAGCATTGAGTATGCACTGACAGGCTTCTCAGGGGCCGCACGATTCGCGCCTGCCGTGCGCTACACCCGCGCAATGGCCTACGTATACAACACCCGAGAGGATGTGGCATCATTACTCAATTTGAAAGAGGTCGAAACCGGCGCTAATGTAACGCTCCTTGGCCCTTATGACGAAGGGGTCTTTTGCGGCACGCAGGAAATTGAAGATATCCGAGTCGTCTCTCCCTTGCAGATATACCTTGATCTGAAAGGGTACAAAGGCAGAGGCGAGGAGGCTGCTGAAGTTATATTGCGAGATGTGATAAAACCGAAATGGGCGAAAGAGAAATGACATGGTAACGCGCAGAGACTATACAGCCGAAAGCGTTGAGTCNNACAAAGACGATATTGTGCTGATCGGAGGATGGATTCCCGAGGTCCTGCTGCCGCACCAGAGCAGCCCCCATGTCGGAAGTATGGACGTGGACCTTGCCCTGAACCACCTGAAACTTCAGGAAGCAGGATACAAGATGATTCAGGACCTCCTCAAAAGTAGAGGATATGAACAGGGAGACCAGCCTTTCATCTTTTTCAGAAGGCTGAAGGTCGGTGACTATGAGGTGAAGGTCCAGGTCGACCTTCTGGCCGGCGAATACGAAGGCACGTCAAAGGGGCATCGGCATCAAAAGGTTCAGGGAGTGCAGGCCCGGAAAGTGAGAGGATGCGATCTTGCCTTCGAGATGTCGAAAGAGATCAGGATAGAAGGAACATTGCCCAACGGCACGCATGATGCAGTAAGCCTGCGCGTTGCCTCTATCGTTCCGTTCTTTGTGATGAAGGGAATGGCGATGGAGACCCGCATAAAGGAAAAGGACGCCTGGGACATTTACTATTGCCTGCTGAACTATCCCGGCGGGATGGACGCCCTGGCAGAAGAATTCAGACCGCACCTTCATCACGGCCTGGTCAGAGAGGGATTGCAGAAGATCGCAGGAAAGTTCGCTTCTGAAAAGGCCTTCGGCCCAAAATCAGTTGCAGACTTTGAGGAAATAGATGATCAGGAAGAACGGGAACGTATACAGCGAGATGCTTATGAGCGGGTGAAGGCGCTGCTTGATAAGCTGGAAATAACTTCCTAAGCGATAAACTCTAATACCTGTTCTTTCACAATATGCGAATATCGATGCTAATAAATCAAGACTTCACCGGTTTCAGGGTCCTGCCCGATTCTGTCGCTTTTTCTCTTGTCTCCTGAACATATTGGATCATCCAATGAGCAGGCAATTATAGGTCTTAACCCCCTGCCTTCGCATTCAAGCGTTTTAAACAAGTAACCGACAAATGAACCGGAATAGCGGTATCGGCGTATACAACGCTCGATGCGCTGCTCAATCAACTGATCGCGGCCCCTCCAGGAGGAGAGCTTCGGACAATGATCGATCCATTCATCGACTGTGAGTCTGATCAATTTGATGACCTCCCGCTTGGCAGTCATATTCCCCTTTTGGGCAATTCTTACAAGCGCAATGCTGATGATGTCCCGAATATATTTATCCTTTTTGTCCGCCGGTGTGAGAAAGGCATAAAGCTTGTCCTGGTATTTTTGAAGAACAGCTTTGACCTCTGCCCTATTCCGGTATGTTTTCGACCCATTCCGGCGCAGTCCGTTCCATCTCCTTGGGAATTCGGGGGCCAGGGCGCGGGTAATCCTGTCCCAGTCTATGCCGCCGGTTTCTGACCTGATATTCTTCTGGATGAATCTATAGACACCGGGAGCGCATTTCAGCACCCAGGAACTATTGAATGTGTCAGGTCGCTCCTTTATCAGCAGATTGTTTATGGTCTTGACGGCAGACTCAAAATCCATAGCATTAACTTTATAGCAGAACAGAAGAACCAAAACGTGGGGATTCTCATGAGGGCTTGCAACTGGCATCATTGCGAGAACGTCTGCTTTTGGCCATGTATACCCGCCCTCTCATCTTTCTTACGATGCCTCTGGCAACATTCTCGGGTATCCCGTAATAATAGAAGACCTCACTCGCTACCCCCTCAAGAGTGAGCCTTCCTTTCGCATTGAGGTATCTGTTCAGGACATAACGCTCGGGCTTTGTAAGTTCCACTTCCCTGACGAGTTTTTCCCTTCGTGCCTTTGACCTGATCTGCCTGACACTCTCCCTGATCCACTCAGTGTCCTTCCATATCCGGCTAAGGCGTGACAGGAAAACCATGTCCTCGTCAGTCGGAACCTTTTGAATAACTTCACGCCTGTTAAGGATCTTCAGGGACCTCCGTGTAAATCCTAAATCTCTGATACCATTTGCCAGCGCCATTTTTGATCTCCTTTCTGAAATCTCACACTGCTACTCAGATAACAAAATTATCGAGCCCAACTGTGTCACGAAGAAACAAACTTCATTATTTGTGTCTTTCAAAATCCTCAAAAGTAATATCCGACAGGGCAACCCCTTCTTGCCGCCGAAAGTGGCAAGCAAGACCGCCACAAAAATAGCCAGGAAAAACAGTCAGGAGTGGCCAGTNNCCAGTTTGCGGTTGCCCCTCCGGTTATTTATATCAGCAATGAAAATTCCGGAGGAGACATGAAAGAAATACTGTTCGAGAAACGGAATGTCTATACCAATGACCACTTTGTGATGGACGACGTCTATATAGACCACTATGCAAAGGTCTGCGGCGTATATGCGACATGTGTGTATATGGGCCTCTGCCGCTATGCAGACAGAATAACTCAGTCCTGTTCCCCGAGAATTTCCCTCCTTGCCGATAAACTAAATATCTCAACAAGGCAGGTGATCAGGGTACTGAAGATCCTGGAATATTACAACATCATCAAGATCGAGAGGACACCGGGAGATGTCAATAAATACTGGCTCATCGACAGCAAGTATTGGAAACCAATAGAGTCCTTGCAGCAAGCCGTGACTAAGGGACACCGGTGTCACAGAGACACCGGAACCAGTGTCTTACAGACACCGCCCTATGCCAGTCAGACACCACCCCTGTGACTGACAGACACCAGACCCATGACTGACAGGCACACTAAGGATATTTATTCTAAGGATTCTTATTTTAAGGATTTAAATATATATACCCCTGCAGACGAAAGCTCCGGAAATTTGGCCCCTTCGGATTAGAATGGATCGCAATAGTGGTGTTCAGATGCATATCCGTACCCCCCGCGAATCTTGAATACTGATAAAGATACACCCAACCCGAAAGGTTGCCCCCTTGGTAATAATCAAGAGATATGGAGAGACTGATGGACATACGTGAAGTATCCGAGATGCTGGGCGTGACAAAGGCAACGATCTACTCCTGGACTTCACAAAATAAGATACCTCATGTGAAGCTGAGCAAGCGCCTTCTTAAGTTCAGGGAAAGCGAATTTAAGGACTGGATAGCCGAGAAGTCTGTCATTGTGAATCCTGCATGCACAACTGTAAGGGGAAGAGCGCACAATCAGACAACAATGCCCCGTCAGTTTGGGGATGATGAGATAGAGAGCATCACACTGGAAGCCAAGGAGGAGGTTCTTCATGGCGGCTAATGTCCTGCCATTTCAGTGCTATAATAGGGCAGGTATTTTCAAGCCTTGTTTAGTCCCGGAAAGGAGGGCAGTTTAACTTATGGGACTATACAGGCGGAAAGAATCAAGTATCTGGTGGATATCCTTTTCAGCAGACGGCAAGCAATACCGCAGAAGTACAGAGACGGACGACAAGGAGCTTGCCAAGAGGATATTAAAGAGCATCGAGGGAAAGATGGCAGAAGGCAAATGGTTTCCTGAAACAAGAGCGCGCCAGGCGGAATACACCTTCAACAGGTTGGCTGAAAAATATTCCGCATGGGCAGAGGGACGGCAAAAGGCATATGACTGCTGGAAAAGCTACATCATCAAGCAATTGGTGCGGAGATTCGGCATTATGAAGCTCCACAGATTCAACACCCATGTGCTTGAGCAGTTCCAGTCAGAGCGGCTGAAGAAGGGCAACAAGCCTGCAACGGTCAACCGTCTTCTTGCAGTGATTTCCCACATGTTCACGAAGGCCGTAGACTGGGAGATGATGGACAAGACAGTTGCATCGTCCATCCGGGTCAAGATGCTGCCCGAGAACAACAGGCGGCTGCGGTAT
>DMNE01000102.1 GCA_003453735.1 Nitrospiraceae bacterium
ACAAATACGACAGATATCGCACGCCACCTCAAAGAGGGCAGCCTCAAAGAGCTAGATGCACAGGAAGGGTTGCCGGGGATTATTCTCGGCAAGGAACTAGCCGGAAGGCTCGGTATCTATGAAAACGATGTCGTAACCGTCCTCTCTCCCGCAGGGGAGATCGGACCCTTAGGCATGCTTCCGAAGGTTAAAAAATTCAGGCTCATCGGGATCTTCGAGGTGGGCATGTTTGAATATGATTCCAACCTTGCACTGGTTTCACTGAAGTCTGCCCAGGATTTTTTCGGGATGGGAAATGCAGTCACAGGGATAGAGGTGAAGATATCGGACGTATACAGGGCTGCTGAAGTGCGCGAGAGGATTCAACAGGCACTGGGATTCCCCTACCTTGTGAAGGACTGGATGCAGATGAACAAAAATCTCTTTTCAGCTTTAAAACTGGAAAAGTTTACGATGTTTGTCATACTTGTTTTGATCATCTTGGTGGCTTCATTCAATATCGTGAGCACACTGATTATGAATGTCATCGAAAAACAGAGAGAGATAGCGATTCTCAAAGCCATGGGTACAACCAATAGAGGGATCATGGCTGTATTCATGATTCAGGGATTTCTCATTGGTCTTATTGGAACCGTTATCGGTCTGACGGGCGGATACACCCTATCCTACATCCTAACCACCTATCAGATCATAAAGCTTCCCCCCGGCATTTATTATCTGAGCCACCTTCCGGTGAAAATGCACCTCTCTGATTTTGTCGCAGTGTCGGCATCAGCGATCACCATCAGTTTTCTCTCAACAATCTATCCGGCATGGCAGGCGGCAAAATTAAACCCTATCGAACCCCTGAGATATGAATAAAATCATGGTGTTTTCTCTGCATTCGATAAACTGATTGGAATTCTCTGAGAAGACGAAAAAGTTCGGTTTGCAGGTATCGCACCCGCGCGGGTATGGGAAACAAAACACAGGGGCAAAGGATAGGGGGAAAGACGTGCGATTAAACTTCCCGCGTCGTTTTTTTCCTGATCAAAAAAATCCCTGCCCCACATAAAATCGTAACGATACTTAGTAGCTGCCCCATTGTAAACGCTCCGAAGATAAACCCTATTTGTTGGTCTGGTTGCCTATAGAACTCAACAATAAACCTGAAAAAACCATACAAAATGAGAAAAAGAGAAGTGAGAGTGCCTGATCGAAAATTCACATTCTTTATGGACCAGAGGATGACAAAGAGAAGAACACCTTCAAGCAGAAACTCATAAAGCTGCGATGGATGCCTTGGCAGGGGCCCGCCTGACGGAAACACCATCCCCCATGGCACCGCTGTTACTCTGCCGTAAAGTTCACCATTAATAAAATTGCCAAGTCTTCCCAACCCAAGGCCGATTGGAGCGGTAACTATAATGAGATCCGAGAGCTGCCAGAAATCAACTCTGTGTTTCCTAGAAAAGATTATGCCCGCAACTATAGAGCCGATCAGACCACCATGAAAAGACATCCCACCGTGCCAGACTGCAAATACTTCAAGGGGCCTGTTGAGATAGTCGCTGAGATCATAAAATATGACATATCCGAGCCTGGCACCTATTATAAGGCCAAGTATAAGAAATGAATACAGGGAGTCAATGTCTTGAATGTTTATAGCTCTCTTTTTTCTCTTAAGCTGATGTCTAACAAGAAGATATGATGCGGCAAAACCTATTAGGTACATAACGCCATACCACCTTATGGATAGCGGGCCTATGTGGATTATGGTAGGACTTATCTTGGGAAAAGGAATCATTAGTTAATGATATAACATCTAGTGACTCGAAAATGCCAGCATTATTCTTAGGGGATCTGCAGTTCAGCTCCTATAGTCTAAGGAAGATGTCTCAGATCACAATTTATATTCCTGCCGTTCACCTCGCCTCAAAAAAGGGTAACAACACATTGCCGAATTATGCGGATAATCCTGTCTTGAAAACACTGGACCATTGTACAGTAAACGTTTGGTGTCGTATTGAAGGACAACTCTCAATTCTTATCTCTTGTCCTTTATTAAGGGAAATAGATGAATTGATACAGAGTCCAGAGTCGCTGACATTCAGGACAACACCCTTCGCCGTTTTATCAGCTGCCTCATATGGGTTAAATTCTACAGGAAAAGCACACTTCTGACGTATCTCACGGCGCCTCTCCATATTTCTGAATGGTTTCTCTATCCCCTTCCCGCAAGTGGAAGTACCATTTTGCCTGAACAAGTCGAAGAAGTTCTTTGCCATCTCCTTATTCATCGCCAGCTGTTTGTCAACAACGCTTTCCCATGCTTCCCTCACTCTCTCTCCGCTTTCGGCAAATATCTTCGAGTTGAGTTGCGTAACGGTTTCTATTAGGAAAGTATTTACAAATTGTAAGTTCTCATTTGCCCTCAGAAGCTCATCATGCTTCTTTGCCGGCACGAGGCTGAGATCGATATAAAAATCAATCATTCTTTCAAAAAGATCCGATACATGAGGGGAAAAAACATTTTTGTGAGGATATGAATCCCAGAATTTTCTCGCAGCCTCTATACCATCAAGTTGCACTTTGCGGAAAAAGTCGAAAAAGCATTTTCTAAAAAGAAAATTATTATAAAGGTTCATCATGGATTTACATATTTCTTCGTTAATCATAGCTCCTGCGAACGATCAGGAGAATAAAGCAAATTGTCCCTTGGGTTCTTAAGGTATGAGAGAGGTCTCTGCCGACCGCTGCGACTATTGCCTCATGCCGTACACAAAGCGAATGCCACTTAAGGTTTTCCTTGGCCTCATGCATCTAAGGATTCTTTGCGCGCCCTAATAGACCTCTCCCTGCCTATCACCAGTGCCGCCAGTAAACTGTCTGGCTGCAAGAGCAAAACTCCTCAGGAACTCATACTTGAGCTCGGGTCAGGTTAGAACAGACTTGATGTTTTGCCAATAACGACTTCTGCCGTACCGACAATTATCTCAGCTTTCACATCCGCCACGCACTCCTGTATGTAAGCCCTTTGCTGCTTTGCCCGTACGCTTCACTTAATGGCTATATACATTTTGCGTATTTAGTAGCTTATTGTTTTATTAGCTACGTGCAACCCTCCTACGCACTCGTTCCTTATTTAATAGAAATAAGCTCGACTTCAAAAATCAGTGTCGCATTGGGACCGATAATGTTCCCTGCCCCCGCTTCTTTGTATGCGAGGTCAGAAGGAACAAAAATCTCCCATTTCGACCCCTCTTTCATCAACTGCAAGGCTTCGGTCCAACCCGGAATAACCTTATTAACGGGAAACGTTGCCGGCTCACCTCTTTTGTAAGAACTATCAAATTCGGTTTGGTCTATCAAGGTGCCCTTGTAATTGACCGTCACAGTATCAGTCAACTTGGGTGTCTTTCCCTTACCCTCTGTGATCACCTTATATTGCAGTCCGCTCGGCAGGACTATTACGCCTTCCTTCTTCTTGTTCTCTGCGAGAAAGGCCTCTCCTTCTTTTTTATTTTTTTCGCCGATGACCTTTGCGCGCTCCTGTTGTTTCGCGAACATTTCCTTTTGATAAGCGGTCAGGGTCTCACGGACTTCCTGATCGGTCATGAGTGGCTTATCGCCCGTATAGATATCTTTAAGCCCCCTTGCGAGAATTTCCGGATCAATATCGACGGATTGACTTTTCAATCTGTGCCCGATGTCTGAACCGATACTGTAACTTAATCTGTCTTTTTGATCCTTAAGTGTCGCCTGATCTTCTGCCTGCGCAAGACTGACCAGAAGTCCAATACTCAAAAATGCCGCCAAGAATAATCTCATGTTCGTCTCCTTTGTTTTTGTTTGTTAAGCATGAACCTTTTTGAGAAGCCATGCCATATTCTGACCAAGATTTTTCATTGTTTGTATTCCCTCGGTATCATTCATTACTTCGCCCACTTCCCTTCCAATGGCTATGTTCCAGTAGCTAGATCCAGGAACAACCATCTGGCTGATGAGGAAGAAATAGTTGAGCGAACTGAACACATGTATGGCTCCCGCGCGCCGCACCGCAACAACGCCAGCCCCCACCTTGCGTTTGAACATGTCCCCATTGGCACGCGCGACCATACCGCATCGCTCGATGAGTGCCTTGATGCTGGCCGACACATCCGCAAAGTAGGTAGGTGAACCGAGGAGAATTCCATCTGCTTCGCGCATTTTGGCCATGCAGTCATTTGCAAAATCCGTATCCACAGAGCATTTGCCGTCCTTGTTGCTGAAACATTTGTAGCAGGCAATACATCCCTGAATACGTTTATCGGACAGCTGCACAAGCTCTGTCCCGATACCTTCCTCCTGAAGCTCACCCAGAACAACATTTAACAGGATTGCAGTATTGCCGTCCTTACGGGCGCTTCCGTTGAAGGCAACAACCTTCAATTGCATCCCTCCTTCCAATATACCCGGTAATTCCAAACGACTATCTTTAACATTTATTCTAATTTTTTTGCGGAGAATATTTCAAGCGAGTATTCGTAAAACAGTTCTCATATACGGAAGAAAAGAGCTGAGCAATAATTCCGGACAACATCCTAGCGAGCTTTGAGAAGCTAACAGGATTTCCAGCGTACCACCGCTTATGTTATTATTGTCCGATGAATACATTTGTCCAGGAAATCGGTCTTTATTTAAGGATGATCAAGTTTTCTCACTCCGTCTTTGCTCTTCCCTTCGCTCTTACCGGGGCATTATTGGCTGCTTCAGGAATCCCGTCCTCACGACAGATATTCTGGATCGTGGTGGCAATGCTGGGTGCGAGAACAGGAGCCATGGGCTTGAATAGGATTGTCGATAGAAAGATAGATAAAAAAAACCCTCGAACCCAAGGGAGGGAGATCCCCTCCGGGAAGATAAGACTCAGAGATGCGGCTATTTTCACCGCAATCTCGCTTGTCGTGTTTATTTCGGCTGCATATAACCTTAACTCCCTCTGCGTAAGACTTTCCCCGTTGGCAATTCTCGTCCTGATTCTCTATTCATACACAAAACGCTTCACGTGGATGTCTCACTTTGTCTTAGGTACCGCAATCTCCTTTGCCCCTCTCGGTGCATGGATAGCGGTGAGGGGAACCTTTGATATGAGGATTCTTCCTCTCAGTATTGCTGTAATATTCTGGCTTGCAGGCTTTGACGTCCTGTACGCCCTTCAGGACATGGAATTTGACAGGATGCACGGCCTCTTTTCGATTCCCCAAAAATTTGGGCCAAAGAAGGCGTTGACCATTGCTCGGCTCTGTCATGGCCTAGCACTTCTTTTTCTTATCGCTACAGGACTTCTTTTTGATCGCGGAGTGTTTTACTGGGGTGGAATGGTGACTATCACGGCACTCTTCCTGCGCGAACACTCCCTGGTGAAGCCTGATGACCTGAGCAAGCTGAATATGGCTTTTTTTAATATGAACGGATATATCAGCATGACCGTTTTTTGCTTCACCCTTATGGACTTTCTCATATGGCCACTAGCCTGTTTTGCGTTTCCTGCCTCCTTGCTCTTATCGTAGGGGAGGATTAACGATATAGTCATCCTTTAACGCGTATCCGTCGATTAGAACCTTCCTCCCGACAACCTTCAGCCTGCCTTCAGCGTACAGCCGTATTGCCTCGGGATAAATTTTATGTTCCAACTTTAGTATTCTCCTGGAGAGGATATCCTCAGTATCATCAGGCGATACAGGGACTGCTGCCTGGATTATTATGGGCCCCGTATCCATCCCTTCATCTACAAAATGAACCGTGCAACCACTAATCCTCACACCATAATCAGCCGCCTGACCCTGTCCATGCAGTCCAGGGAAAGAGGGTAATAGTGCGGGGTGTATGTTTATGATACGACTCGGAAAGGCGTCTATAAGGGGCTTTCTAACAATATGCATGAATCCAGCAAGTATCACCAGTTCGACACTCCTTGCCCTGAATTCATCGGCAATCTTTACAAAAAAGTCATCTTTTGTTGAAGATCGGCGCGGATCGATATGAAGACATTCAATGGATTTTTTTCTTGCCCTCTCAATGGCAGGGGCCTCCCCGTTATCAACAATGAGGAGCTTGACCGTCGCATTGAGCGTTCCTGCTTCTATCGCATCGAGAATTGCCTGGAAATTCGATCCGCGTCCAGAGGCGAGAACCCCAAGAACGAGTTTCTCCATGTCTACAACCGCACCTCCACATAAGCTTTCTCACGAAGGCCCTTTATCCAATTTTTATAGTCTTCATTAAATCGCTTCTCGAACAGCTTCTTCTTGGTGATCTCCCTAAGTTCGGCCTCAGTCTTGTCATCTTCCCTATCCTCAAGTCTTATGATATGGAGTCCCACATCGGTCCAGAAGGGTTCGGACACATCGCCGACCTTCATCCTGGAAATCACCTCAAGAAATTTCGTTCCGAGGTACTCTTTCTTGACGAATCCAAGGTCACCGCCCCTCTTGCTTTTTGAATCTTCAGAGTACCGATCGGCGAGCGAGGAGAAATCCTCACCAGCCTGCAGTCTCTGGTATATTTCTCCAGCCTTTGCCTCAAGGGCCGTTCTTTCCGCTTCCGTCTCGGGTTTCTTGAAGAATATTTGTCTGATCCTGTAGCCGGATTCCTTATTGCTTGCCATATATTTCGTTACGTCTGCGTCTGATATGATAATCTTGTTCCTCACCTCCTGAGCGACAATCTTACTCAAGATGATCTGTTCCCCAAGGATTTTCTTGTATTCCTCCATGGTAAAGCCCTCTTTTTTGAGGGATTCGTTAAACTCCTGATCACCAAGGGAATATTTCTTCTTAATCCCTTCAATCGCCTCTGTGATTTCATCTTTGGAAGCATCTATGTTCAGCTTCTTGGCAGCCTGTATCTGGAGCTTTGTATCGATCATGTTTTCGAGGAAGCTTGCCTCATTCTCCTTGAATATCTTTCTTTTCTCAGCGTCGTCTAACGCCTTAAACTCGTCGCTTGCCTTAAACTCCATAGACTTGTATAACTCACCCCATGTTATTACCTCGGTGTTGACCACAGCCACAACCTTGTCAAGAACCATGACTGCGGACGCACTGCCGTAGAAAAGAGATACAGTAGTCAGTACGCCTCCAATCCATTTTTTCAATGTCATTCTTCCTTCACCTCCTAGGCACCCTCCCCTTCATACCCTGCTATACAGGGAAAGAAATCCTTCATGCCGCATCGCCACATGCGGAGTACAGACATCGTATTACCTTATATCAAATCAGCACAAAATCTCAACCCAAGCAGTCCGCACGGGGCAGACAAAGCCAGAATGGGATAAGACTCCCGCGATGTCAAGAAGTGATATGATTTCCTTCTTTGCATTTGTGGATAAGGAATTCCTTCAAACACAAACTTCTATCAAAATCCATCATTTTCCTCGCTGCTTATAACTCGGCCCGCGTCAAGCAACTGAAATGCACGGCGCATATGGTAAAATATCACTAAAAGGATTGAAATAATTGTCGTCAAGGGTTGGAGCGTGAGGGATTTAAAGTGGACGATCATGCCATAAAAACGAAAGAAGAGCTCCGTGAGGAGTCGGAACAAAAGGCGAAGGAGCCATCGCTTTATAAGGTCTTTCTCCTGAATGATGACTACACGACCATGGATTTTGTTGTAGATGTCCTCGAAACGATTTTCCACAAGCCTCCTACCGAAGCAACACAGATCATGCTCCACGTCCACAATAAAGGTATAGGCTTGTGCGGCACCTATACGCGGGAAATCGCTGAGACAAAGGTTGCCGCCGTTCACGAACTTGCCGGGAAAAGAGAATTTCCCCTGAAATGTATCATGGAGAAAGAATGATCAGCAAAGGGTTAGAGCTTATCATAGAAGCTACCATAAGGGATGCAGAAGCTAGAGGTCATGAATATCTGACGGTTGAGCATCTCTTATATGCCATTCTGCATGATGAGTGGGGTATCGAGATTATTTCGAATTGCGGCGGGGAGATCGCACGCATTAAGTCATCCATCGAGAGGTTTTTTGAGGAGAAGATACCGAAACGCCAAGGGGATTCTAGGGTATATCCACAGCCGGCTATTGGGTTCCAGCGTGTTCTGCATAGGGCTTTAAACCATGTCCGCGCGGCGGAGAAAGAGGAAGTTGACGCGGGGGATTTGCTCTCATCCCTTTTTCTGGAAGATGATTGCCACGCTGTCCAATTTCTCCAGTCAGAGGGGATAAGCCGTTTAGATGTACTGAATTATTTGTCCCATGGAATATCACGACTGGATGATGAGTCCCCAGGAGAAGGCGATACTGATGATGAGAAGGTCACCGCCGAAAAAACACTGGTCCAGTCAAGAGATCCCCTGACGCTGTTTACGGTGGATCTGGTTGAGAAAGCGGCAAAAGGCGAAATTGACCCGCTGGTAGGCCGTGATAATGAACTCACGCGGACCATTCACGTCTTAAGCAGGCGCAGAAAGAATAACATCGTTTTTGTTGGGGAACCGGGAGTCGGTAAAACTGCAATAGTTGAGGGTCTTGCCTTGAAAATCCATAAAGGGGATGTCCCCGAAGCACTAAAGGGTTCCCAAGTATTTTTACTGGATATGGGAGGAGTGCTGGCCGGTACCAAATATCGGGGCGATTTCGAAGCGCGTCTGAAGGCAACACTCAAGGGCATTGAAAAGATTCCAGGAGCGATCCTCTTCATCGACGAAATCCACACCATCGTCGGCGCTAGTGCAACCAGTGGGGGCTCAATGGACGCCTCAAACATCTTGAAACCTGTGCTGATAACTGGAAAATTGCGCTGTATCGGGGCGACCACGTATGAGGAATACAAGAGCTACTTCGAAAAAGATCGTGCCCTTTCGAGGCGTTTCCAGAAGATAGAGATACAGGAACCGAACGTAGAGGAGACACTCTCAATCCTTAAAGGACTCAAAGCATATTATGAAGATTTCCATGGAGTGAAATATAGTGTTAACGCGTTAAGGGCAGCTGCAGAACTCGCCACAAAATACATCACTGACAAGTATCTTCCTGATAAGGCCATTGATGTCATAGACGAGGCTGGTGCCTTCGTTAAACTTTCTTCATCATACAAACAGAGAAAGACAGTAGGGCCTGCCGAGATCGAAAAGGTGGTAACCAAAATAGCGAAGATTCCTTTAAAGAGGATCTCGTCCTCCGATACGGACCGCCTGAGAGGGCTGGAAGATGAATTGAAAAAAGTGGTCTTTGGCCAGGATGAAGCCATCACCTCACTGGTTTCAGCGATCAAGAGATCCCGAGCAGGTCTTGCTTCTCCTGACAAACCTATAGGCTCCTTTCTTTTTTCAGGCCCGACTGGGGTCGGAAAGACTGAAGTTTCAAAACAGATAGCGTCTGCCCTAGCTGTCTCGTTCTTCCGTTATGATATGAGCGAGTACATGGAAAAACATGCTGTCGCCCGTTTAATAGGAGCTCCTCCCGGGTATGTCGGCTTCGACCAGGGAGGGTTACTTACGGATGCAATCCGGAGACATCCCTATAGTGTCCTTCTCCTCGATGAAATCGAAAAAGCGCATCCGGACGTTTTTAATATCCTGCTCCAGATTATGGATTATGCGACATTAACGGACAACAATGGGAAAAAGGCGGATTTCAGGAATGTAATCCTCATCATGACCACAAATGCAGGAGTGAGGGATATGGACAAAAATGTCGTCGGTTTCGGCGACAGAAGTAAGGACACCCAGTCAAAGAGCACCGAAGCAATCAATAAATTATTCAGTCCTGAATTCAGAAACCGCCTCGACGCAACGATCAACTTCAGGCCCCTCACAAGCGATATTATGAGGAAGGTAGTGAATAAATTTATCGATGAACTTCAGGGCCAGATGATCTCTAAAAAAATCAACATTGTTGTTTCGGACAGTGCACAGGACTGGCTTGCGAACAGGGGTTATGATCCCTTTCATGGAGCACGACCACTAGGGAGACTCATCCAAACGGAAATTAAAGACATTCTTTCGGGCGAAGTCCTCTTTGGGAGACTGAAAAAGGGAGGAAAGGTTTTCCTTGATCTCAAAAATGACGAATTAATTTTTACATATTCAGATTCGTGATTTTGTTTACATTCATCTACGTATTGGATCACCAGAACTCGTCTTTTTTGCAGTTGCGCAAAATATGCCTATCTTTCAATTAAGTATCGAGATTTCCTTCCCGCCTCCCGAATTCGCAGAAAAGGATGGCCTCCTTGCTGTAGGAGGTGACTTGAGCGAAGAACGTCTCTTGCTTGCCTACTCCATGGGGATTTTTCCCTGGTATTCTGAAAATTGCCCTATCCTCTGGTGGTCTCCTGATCCCCGCCTCGTGCTGTTGCCAGGAGAACTGGTCATATCAAGGAGTCTCAGACAAACCATGAAAAAAGGAAAGTTTACGGTAACCATTGATAAAGCCTTTGAAGACGTCGTCAGAAGGTGTGCGAATGTGAAAAGGAAAGAGGATGAAGGTACATGGATAACGGAGGACATGATACATGCTTACACTAGACTCCACGATTTAGGTTTTGCTCACTCGGTCGAAAGCTGGTGCGATGGTGAGCTATCAGGAGGTCTATACGGCGTTTCGCTCGGGAACGCTTTTTTCGGAGAGTCGATGTTTGCCAGCATTTCAGATGCTTCAAAAATCGCTTTTGTGAGGCTCGTCCAGCAGTTGAGGGGATGGGGTTTTACCCTCATCGACTGTCAGGTGACAACCAGACACCTCATGAGTTTCGGAGCGCAGGAAATCTCTCGAAAGAAATTCCTGGACATGTTGAAACAATCGATTCAAAAAACAACAAGGCGGGGAAGATGGCATTTTTTTCCAGCAAAGATAAAATAGTCACCTTATGAACTTCAATAAATCATCCATCGAGACGGTGTACGGCAGCAGCTTTATAGAAGGCAACAGCGTCATCCTCCTCCATAAAGGAAAAGAGACATTTGATGCGATTTTCAAGAGTATAGAGGGAGCGAAAAGGCTCATCTGCCTCCACTTCTATATTTTCAGAAATGACGAGACGGGCCAAGAGCTCGCACTCCTTCTTAAAAAGAAGGCAAGAGAAGGAGTCGCCGTATACCTTATCTACGACCATTTTGGTTCCTTCGGCACTCCACGAGATTTCTGGAAAGATCTCAAGAATTCCGGGATAAACATCAGAGCCGCCAGGCCCTTTCAGTGGTCATCTCCTTTCCATTATGCTCACCGGGATCATAGGAAATTGATAATCATCGACGGGATAAGAGCGTTTACCGGTGGTCTCAATATAGCCAACGAGTACAGGGGCTTTCATCTGAGGATGAAAAGGACCGGATGGAGAGACACCGGGATCATGATCGAGGGACAGATCGCCTTTGAGTTGTTCAAGACATTTCAGAAGACATGGAAAACGTGGAGAGATGGTTTGATACCCGCTACTGATTTGCCGGTATTCTGTTCTGTTCCGGAATCTCAAAATGACGGGCTGCCGGCTATTCCGATTTTCGCTTCCTCATCAAGAGGAAGGAGGAAGATGCGGAAACTTCTCTATTACAGCATAAACCATTCGAGAAAGAGCATTCTCCTCACGACCGCATATTTTACTCCGAGCAGGCGAATGCTAGAGTCTTTGGAAGATGCTGTAAGACGAGGGGTAAAAGTCATACTGCTCTTGCCTGGAAAGAGCGACGTGCCTGCCGCATACTATACAGGAAGGGCGTTCTTTACAAGACTTCTGAGGGCCGGGGTAAGGATCTACAATTACTATGGCGAAGTCTTGCACGCGAAAAGCTACGTCTTTGACGAATGCTGGAGTATCGTCGGCTCCGCGAACCTAGATTTCCAGTCGTTACGATGGAATGATGAAGGCAATATCGGCATACTTGATGAGAGGTTCGGCAGGAAGATGATAGACGTCTTTGAAGAAGACCTCACCCATTCCATCGAGATAAAGGAGGAAGAATGGAAAATGAGACCATGGAGTAATCGTTTCAAGGAAAGGTTTTTTGTGCTGTTCAGGAGAAGGCTCTAATCTTGTTTTCTTCCCTCCACTCACAGAAGAGTGATTTGTCTCTTTGCCATGTTGCCAACAATTGACGTAAAGAGCGCATGACAAAGCGCATGTTTATGCCTCCCTTGTCTTCGGAAGAGTGAAGTAAAATGTGGCACCAGCTCCTAAGGAACCCTCGGCCCATGTCTTTCCGCCATGGCGGGTAACGATACGCCTGACATTGGCGAGACCGATGCCCGTGCCTTCAAATTCCTCCTCGGTATGGAGACGCTGGAATACGCCGAAGAGCTTATCCACATATTCCATGTCAAATCCTATACCGTTGTCCTTGATGAAAAAGATGAACTCATCTCTGTCTTCTTTGTGCCCGATCTCGATTTCAGCCCGGGGGCGAGTACTGGTGAATTTAACTGCGTTAGAGATGAGATTGACAAGCACGAGTCTCAGCAGCGATTGGTCACCGAATACGTTGGGCAGCTCATCGATTTTCCATTCAATATCCCGTCCCTTCACTTCATCCTGAATTTCCCGGACAACACCTCCTATAAGGGCATTAAGTCTTACTTTTCTCATTGTTATCTCTGCACGCCCCAAGCGTGAGAAGGCGAGGAGATCATCGATAAGCATCCCCATCTTCTTCGCGGCACGGGCTATCGTAGCTGCATAACTGTGAGTTTTTTCGTCCGGGTAGTCGACTATCCTTTTTTGAAGCAGCTGCACAAAGCCCGACATATGCCGAAGGGGGGCACGAAGGTCATGTGAGACTGAATAGCTGAAGCTTTCAAGATCCTTGTTTGCGGCTTCAAGATGTTCGTTTGCCTCTTTCAATTTCTTCTCTGCCAGTTTGCGCTCGGTGATGTCGTGAGCGATCTTTGACGCCCCTATAATCTTGCCGCTTGTATCTTTGATAGCAGAGAAGGTCAGTGCTACGGGGACATTCGTTCCATCCTTTCGCATTCGCGCTGTTTCGAAATGATCTATATGTTCTCCCTGTGCGATTCTCCTGAGAATGTCAGGCACCTCATCGATATGTCCTGGAGGAACAAGGAAGGATATATTCCGACCAATCGCCTCCTGTGCCTTATACCCAAATATCTTTTCAGCTCCAATGTTCCAGCTCTGAACCACGCCGTTCAGATCTTTGCTGATGATTGCATCGTCCGCGCTTTGTACGAGGGCCGACAAGACCAACATCTCCTCTTCCGCCCGCTTGCGTTCGGTGATGTCTTCGCTGAAAATAACGATGCCTCCCACTTCGCCTGCCGCAGTGTGCCATGGCCGCACCTCCCAACGAAGCCACTGCACAGAGCCATCGGCCCGCTCAAAGCGGTCATTATCCTCTCGTATGACCTCGCCGGCCAGAGCGCGCCGGTNNGCCCATAGTCCCTAAGCCAGCGGCGGCTGACACTCAGGTAGCGCATCTCGCAATCAAACATCACCAAAGCCGCAGGCGCGTGTTCAATGAAAAGCCTCAATCGCTCCTCGTTCTCTTGCAAAGCCTCCTGCATCCTTTTCTGCTCTGTGATGTCATAACCATAAATACGCATAACATCGAACTGAGGAGAAAGATAAACACTCTCGCCGAAGACTCTGTCTTTTACCGTTACTTCGCGGAAAAAAGATAATTCTTTTTTCTTGTCCCAACCTTTAAAGATAACATCAAAGTCCATTGGCACGAAAACTCCGATATCTCCTTTGTCCATCCCAACACTTTCCAGAATTCTTTCCGTGGCGGGATTACAGAACGTAACTGTCCCCGAGGCATCCACCTCAATCACAGGAGTCGGATTCAGTTGCGGGAATGTGCTCAGATGTCTTGTGCGCTCCTCCGCCCTTTTAAGATCCGAGACATCGTTATAAGTGATCACCACGCCTTCAATGCGGCTCTCTGAAGTCCTGTAAGGAAGAGTGGCGCGAATATACCTGTTGCCTTTGACCACGATCTCCTTCCTTACAGGCACGAGCGAATCGAGGACCGCCTGGGCATCTGCTATGAGATCGGGCCCTAAATTCTCCTGAGACAAATCCATGATCGAGCGGCCCATGTCGGAAGGGACCAGCTTCAAGAACTTCGACATAGCAGGAGTGAAGAGCCTCACCCTGAACTGGCTATCGAGAAAGACCGTTGGAATATTAGTACTTGATAAGAAATTGTTAAGATCGTTGTTCGTCTCTTCCTGTTCCTCGATCTTGGCCTGGAGCTGCGAATTCACAGTGACCAGCTCTTCGTTCAATGACTGAAGCTCTTCCCTGGAGGTCTCAAGCTCTTCGTTTGCGGCCTGTAGCTCTTCGTTGGAGGAATGCAACTCTTCATTGACGCTCTTGAGCTGTTCGATGTGGCTCTGAAGGTCAATGCGTGTCGCCGAAAGCTCATTTTCGAGTTGACAGATCGCGGTTTCATCGACTGCCGCAGCCTCTAAGGAGGCGACCTTCGCCTCTTCTGTAATGCCGCACTTTTCGCGGAATACAACGAGAAAGAGGTTATCTCTCAATTTCGAAATGCGAAGAGTGACCCGCCTTTTCTTCTCGTTACTATTGGGGATGATCGCCCTAATTGAAATCGGACTCGCCTCCTGGCCGGCCTTGTGGAGCGCTCCCCTGACCCTACTGCTCAGGTTCCCGGGAAGAAGCTCAAGAAGGTTCTGCGTAGGAGCCCCCCGGGGTTGGCACAGGTATCTGTTTGTGAGGCCGTTATTGTAAACGATGTCGTAGTGCTCATTGATCGCCACTGCTACGGGCCCGCTTTCTTCTAACAACGCCTGTTGCACAAATTCATTGACCGACTGCTGATAATCTGCCGATGCCCGTGAAGGCACCGCCGTGGCGCGCTCCGAGGCGATAGGCACGGCAAACGACACCGTCGCCGGGTACTTTGCTTCAATTTTTCGATAGATACGACATTTTTTGTGGCCAAGAGACTTAAAGAGCATTTTATTTTTTCCGCTCGACTCTGCGTTGCCAAGAAATAGATATCCGTCGTCCTTAAGCGCATAATGAAAAATGGCGATGCATTTCTCTTGTGCCTCCTCTTGGAGGTAGATCAGGAAGTTCCGACAGATGATCAGGTCGAGGCGCGAAAAAGGAGGATCACTGAGAAGGTCCTGTTTGGCAAATACCACAGACTCCCTTATTTCCTTGCCGATGATGACTGAAAGTCCGTCTTCAGAGCAGGTGAAGAACCTCTTCATATAATCCGGCGGTACATCGGCGACAATGCTGCCGGGGTAAATCCCATCCCTCGCCTTTTCGATTGCCCGGTCGTTTACGTCTGTGGCGAAAACCTGTATCTCCCGCTTGCTGCCTACAAGTTCGAATTCGTAGCGGAGTATCATGGCGATCGAATACGCTTCCTCCCCGGTCGCGCAAGCAGGGGTCCAGACGCGGACCGGTTGATCATTAACCAGGGCGGCAAGCTTCCTTATCACCTCTATCTTGAGCGCTTTCCATGCCAATCGGTCACGGAAAAAGGATGTGACCCCGATCATGAGGTCTGAGGCGAGATTGGCCGCTTCAGAGTCCTTCTCCGCTACTATCTCGATGTAATCCTGGACCGACGAGACCCCACGCAGATACATTCGTCTTCTGATCCTCCTGCTGACGACATTCTTCTTGTAATGATTGAAGCGATAGCCTGTCTTTTGATGAATCAGCCGGGAGAAGGTCTCGAACTGGGTAGGAGTAATATCCTTGTCGGCGCCAGCAGGGAAAACGCCCCTTAGCTTTAGTATCTCCTGTGCAATGCTTGCCGGTGGTAACACGGCGTCCGACTGGCCGGTGCCGATGGCGGCAAGCGGCATTCCCGGAAACTCTGCTGTTTCAGGTTCCTGCACAAAAACAGTTCCGCCAGCGTTTCTGATCGCCTGTATGCCTCTAGCCCCGTCGGTTCCCGCTCCTGAGAATATTACGGCTATTGCCCTCTCACCAGCCTCTTCAGCAAGTGCAATGAAAAAGTCATCGAGCGAAAGATGCACTTGGTCCTCAGAAGGAAGGGATACATGGAAGCTCTCTTCCTGTATCCTCACCTTTTTGCCCGACGGGCAAAGATAGACTTTTCCGGAAAGGACTTTCAGTCCATCGGATATCTCCCGGATATCGATATCCGGTCTTCGCTTACGAGAGAGCTCGGGAAGAAGGCTCTTGTCCTTGGGCGAAAGATGCTGCATAAAGACGACCACAAAACCGAACTCTTTTGGCAAAGCCGCAAGAAAACACTGAAAAGCGTTCAGGCCGCCGGCTGATGCGCCTATGCCTACAATCGGGAAAAGGCTGGCCGGATTGTTGTCTCTCGACGTCGAATTCGCTGCCAGATGGCCCCCAATATGGTTCATCAGAAATTTATACTTGGATTATAACATTCTCAATAATTTCTTTACTCTGGCAGCAAGTGGCCATAATGACCACCCCCTCCCAACAGAACGGCTCGTACCGGCCAGGTNNCCCCGCAGAAGAGCTCATACCGACCGGGTAAGCTGCTCTTCGACTGACGATCGCCTTTAAACCCTTATTTGGAGGGGAACTGCGCACGCCATCACAGCCGGAGGAGTGTTTCTTTCCTTAAGAAGGTTAGGATTTGTACATGTTCCACTCGCCNNAATTACACGGAAGAAGCTGATAAATTCTTATCGGCCTTCACCGTTAGATGAATCTTGTCTCTTCATGATATGGTAGAATGCGAAACCTGTTAAGCAGTAGATTGGCATTGATCGTGTGACATCCNNTGCTGAAAGATACTTCCATGTATCAGGTATAATACGGATGGTATCATTGATCGCCCAGAACGGAGACACTTTATAATGGACCCCTTGTCGGAAGACTTCGTCGAGAAAACTAGGCAGGAAGTTGCCGAATTCAGTCCCCCCAAGGCACATAAAGAGATGCTTGCCATGGGCAAACACCAGCCAGATCTGTTGGCTTTCCTGACGGCCTTCGCGGACGATCTACAGCAGGAAGTTAAAGAGCTTGCTATCTATATCGCCTTTGTTGTCTATAAGATGTTTCTCGACGCAAGTGGGAACATCCCTAGAATCTCGTCGAAGGAAATTATGACTAGGTACGACGAAAACATCCGCTTTTTAGAAAGACTGCAAGGAACCCATGAAAAGATCTTCGATAGGATCGCGAAGATCGAACTTTCTAAACAGCCATTTGTGATGAAATATCTCCTTGAGGCTCTCATGGAAGACGCTGAGAAAGATAGGATCGATATGACCGAGGAAGCAATTGGGTTTCTTTACATACTCATTAAAACCGAAATAGAAGTTCTTGATAAGAAAGCTCCAATGAAACATTGAGAGTCTTCCTTCCTGAAACGCGCAGCAGTGGTATAGCATGCTATAGTTGTGTAGATCACCATCGCAGAAGCTGCATGATATTGTTCATAGCAGAACCACCAAGAATATGGTCACATTCCTTAAAATCGCACCATGAAACGATCTCCTCAATGCTGGGATACCACTCTGGACAGATCTTGGGCTGATCGAGGGAATAGCTCGACAAGGCTCTTGCGGTCGCCGAACTGTCAGCCACAGAAGCATCGGGGCTGAGACCGTATGACAGATCGGAAAGCCGCTGCCGAGGAAACCATGCGTTGTGTCTGACAATCGAAGATCAGCCTTGATGCGGGGAAACTGCGTAGAGTCTCTGCCAGTCAATGTCGTTTATGAGGTCAACCGCACGAATGAGAGACAGGCAATAAAACTGTATCTCAATGGCTTCGTCGCTTTGGATGTCGTTGGTAGTAAGGCTCAAAAATCCTATACGTTTAGCCTATCTCATCCTTTTTCGGCGGTATCGTGCAGAGAAAGCCAAGGGGTTCATCCCCAATGGGACGGAGCTGATGAACTTCATCGGGTGCTATGTAGACGAGGTCCCGGGGTCCAACCTCCACTTCCTCTCCACCCAGCAGTACCCGGGCTCGACCATGAAGGATAAAAACACCGTGATCATGATGGTGGTTTTCGAGGGCGGTCCAGCCTCCAGGCTCGACACGGAAGTAGCGAATGATAAATTGTTGTGCGCCATCAGCACTACCGATCAAGACCTTNNTCCCAGTCAAATTTGTCGTCTTCTCCAATAAACCGATGAACAACTCCCATATTCCTCCTTTATAAGTGCAAAGTTCAGATAGTTCACTCAAACTCGTGCCCTACTTTCGATGAGGCTTCATAAAAGTATCGTGCATTCTCTTGAAGGTTGTCGGACCGGGCATACAGGGAGCCCCCGATCAGTAAGATGATATCTTTACCGTAAATGTTTATGACATCTGAGACATTCTTCAGATTGATTCCGCCAGCCGGAGTAGGAAATGATCGTTTCAGATGAAAAAAACTATCCCGCAGAGAATTCGCGATCGCGAGACAAGTGTTTTGGTCAAAGGAGAACCTTCCCCCAAAATTAGGATATACCGAACAATCGACTCCGATAAGCCTGAATATTTTGCCGAGAATAATATCAGGCGAAACACCGCTCTTTCCATTTACAAAAAAACCTCCACTGAGAGAAGGATGAGACATAAGAGGCTTACATATCCACTCGCTCTCAGAAATATGCCGTACGCAGTCAAGGCCGGTGAGAAAGGGGGAAATTAAAAGCCCGCCGACATTTCCTTTCAGGGCAAATTCTATATTCCTCATAATCCTGTCGAACCGGTCAGTCACATTAGGAAAGTAGAGTGTCCTCTTTCCCGTCTTTTGCTCTGCCTTTTGTATTGCGCGCAAGCACATTGTAACTCGTTCTTCAAAACGGCAGAAGGGAAAGTCAACCAGGCTGTGGTCGTCCTTAATGATATGAATGCCTCCAAGGGCGAACTGATAACAGAGTTCTCCTAGTTGTTCTGCCGACATGCCCATCGGTTTCAACGCCGTTGCGATAAGTGGCCTGTCATAGACATTGAGGAGGGCCCGAATGCCTTCTATGCCGAACTTCGGCCCTTTAAAAACAATGACGAACTCTTTCGGAAAATCAATGTCAATAATCTTAATCCCCGGCTTAAAAGAGATATTTCCGTATAATAGATTCAAAAACTGTGGAATCTCAAAATTCGAAACCCTCGCGGGATAGTCGATGGTAACGACAAAGCAGTCTCCTACTTGGCCATCGGTTTTGCGTATCGAAGTGACTCTGCCGACGATATCTCTTGTTATCCATGGATCCCTTAGCACTGATTTCGGTACTTCGACCGTCTGCTCCAGAGCGATATCTTCGGCTATTGCTTCTATCGCTCCAGGCGCTGAAGCGATCAAATAGATGACACTTATTGATTTGCCGTCGAATCCCATACCACTTCAAGTATAATATTCTTGGGCTGTCTCTGACAACGTCTGAGGTGCTCCTGTAACTCATTGGAAAATAGTAAGAAGTTGTAAAAACTATGCTCCGACATCAGCAATTGTTCACTTTTATTTTTCTGTAACCGTTTTCGGTCGTTTCTTCGAAATGACCGAAAAGATTCAGGCCCGGCAGCCTCCCTCCGAACAGGGTTTGACTGTTTACCTCTGCGTGATCCGCAGAGGGTGAATCATAGCGTGCAGCCCAGCAATATATAGCAGATAAGGCAATCGAGAGAAAAGCTCATACGATAATAACTGCTAGGGTGTAAAGGATTGGCAATGCCTTTTAAAAAGGGAGAAATAGCGTTAATGGTTAGAAGTCATACATGAGGCGGCATCCTCCCTCGCAACTTATTCTTTCATCTGGTAAAGTTCGGCTGCTAATAAGTTGATCTGATCCGCCCTGTCTTGAGATCGAGTAAAACCCTGTCAACGATACAGCCGCCTTTGTAAATTTCAGCCTCCAAGAATCTTGCTTTCTGTTTCAACACTAGCACCTGTAATCCTCTTTGCTCATAGTATGATCTAAGCGCACTGACTGCCTGTCCATACGTAGGCTGTTTTCTGCAATACGCGTACTCTCCGCACAATTGGCAATGGTCACCGTAGACAGAAATTTCTTTTGCATCAATCTCCGCATAGACAGAGGAAAAAATGAGACCAAATAGAACCAAATCAAAGACGCCTATTTTCATCACTCTATTATCTAACACTTAAATTTTGAAGAAAATATGAAGCCTAATCAGAAGGTAAATTACCCCTCAAAGCTTGAGTCTTCTTACACTTCCTGACAATTTTCTCTTGAGACTGCCTCATTCGTTGCAAACTCTTTCTCGATCACATGTCTCCTGGAAAGGCAGGCTCGCTGTGTGAGTCCACAATTATTTTTCTTCCCAACACCTCCTTTTTCATAAACTACTAACGCATTCTTTCGCAGTTTGTCAGCCTATACAGGAATCTCGATCTGCATTATGTATCATGTGCCAGCCACCTTCCTACTGAATGACCTTTCCTTCCAGAACATGTAAATGGCGGGATAAATAATGAGCTCAAGTATGGTTGAGGTGATCACTCCGCCGACCATGGGAGCGGCGATCCGTTTCATCACATCAGATCCTGCACCGTGGCTGAACATTATGGGGACAAGACCTGCGAGGATGACGCTCACCGTCATGATCTTCGGCCGTATCCTCTTTACCGCGCCGTGCATGATAGCCTCTTTCAGGTCCTGAACTCCCTTAAGCTTGCCCTCCCTTTTCCACTCGTCAAAGGCGAGTTCGAGATACAAGAGCATCACAACACCTGTTTCTGCGTCCAGCCCGGCAAGCGCAATAAGACCGATCACCACGGCGATACTCATGTTATAGTGCAAAAGATACAGGAGCCAGAACGAACCGACAAGAGAGAAAGGGACTGCGAGCAGGACTATCATTGTCTTTATGACGGATTTCGTATTGAAGTAGATGAAGACAAAGATGACAAGGACTGTAAGGGGGATGACGAGTTTCAACCTTTCATCAGTTTTGACGAGGTATTCGTACTCGCCACTCCACTGAAGTCGATATCCTGCAGGCAACTTTACTGTGGAAGCAACCTTCTTTTTTGCCTCCTCGACATATCCCCCCATATCTCGTCCTGAAAAATCTACAGACACATAATTTGCAAGAAGGCCCTCCTCACTCTTGATCTGTGTCGGTCCCTTCACGATAGCTATATCAGCAAGCTCACCAAGGGGTATATGGACAAGCCCGGCACCTGCTCTTGAGCTGCCTCCCTGTGTGCCGGACGAATCCTCTGAGAGGTTCACAGGGACAAGAATCCTCTTTATCCGTTCTACATCATTTCTTAACTCCCTCTGATACCTGACATTAACGGGATATCTCTCCCTGCCTTCAACCGTTAGCGTAAGGTTCATTCCTCCCAACGCACTGGCTATGACCGTCTGAACGTCATCGATCGAAAGGCCGTAGCGTGCAATTTCATATCGCCTCGGGCTGATATCCAGGAAATATCCAGTCGTCACTCGATCTGCATAGGCGCTCCTTGTGCCCTTGATATCCTTAAAGACGTTTTCGATGTCCATCGAAATCTTTTCGAGGACATCGATTTTTGGCCCCAGAACCTTGACGCCCACAGGAGTCCTGATGCCTGTTGCGAGCATGCTGAGTCTTGCCTCAATCGGCATGGTAAAAGAGTTTGCAACACCTGGAATCTGGAGGGCATCATTCATCTCGTCTTTCAGTCTTTCTGCATCCATGCCCGACCGCCATTCGGATTTCGGGAGGTCTCTCACCCGCAAAAATGCAAGTATACGATCCATTATCGAAGGTTCAGTTGCAGGCTTCAGGTTCACCACGGTCTCGAACATCTCAAGGGGCGCCGGGTCAGTAGCTGTCTCGGCACGGCCTGCCTTTCCAAAGACCTGTGAGACTTCAGGAATTGTCTTTAATATTCTGTCCTGCAGTTGGAGAAGCTTTGAGGAGACCGAGATGGAAGCGGCAGGACCGGTCACCGGCATATAAAAGAGAGTTCCTTCATAGAGAGGAGGCATGAACTCAGAACCGAGTTTTATGATAGGATAAACGGTCACTCCCATAACGATAACCGCAAGGACAATGACTGTCTTCTTGAATCTCAGGGCAACCCTGGCAGCGGGCTGATAAACTCTGCGAAGAAAAAGACNNAGGGGCGGCATAAACTCAGAGCCGAGTTTCATAATCGGATATGCCGTCAGGCCCATGATGATTACCGCAAGGATAATAACCGTCCTTTTGAACCTGAGGGCGAGCCTTGCCACCGGTTCGTAGAGCCTGTGAAGCAAAACGCTTACCGGGTGTCTTTCCTCCGGATATATGGTGAAAACGTGCTTGAGAAGCGGTATCCTGCTCAGTACCGGTACATACTCAATGACAAACATTGTCATGAGAACAGGGGTAAGAGTAATCGCAAGGAAGGACGAAAAGAGCATGGCAAAGGTCTTTGTATATGCCAGGGGCTTAAAGAGCCTTCCCGCCTGGGCCTGAAAGGTGAAAACAGGGAGGAAACCGACCGTGATCACAAGGAGAGAAAAGAAGAGAGACGGTCCAACCTCTTTTGCCGCCTCAATTATCACTTCTATTCTGGGACAGGGCTTCACCAAGGAGCAAGTCCATACCTCAAGTTTCTTATGGGCATTCTCCACCATGATGATGGACGCGTCAACCATAGCCCCTATAGCAATGGCGATGCCCCCAAGGCTCATGATATTCGAGGTAACCCCGAGGTAGTACATGCAGATGAAGGAGATCAGAATGGCCACCGGCAGGGTCAATATCATTACAAGGGCACTGGGAAGGTGGAAGAGAAAAATAATGCATACAATGCTGACTGCCATGGAAAGTTTAATAATCTCTTCCTTGAGAGTATTTATGGATCGCTGGATCAAATCCGACCTGTCATAGGTCGTCACGATTTTCACCCCTTCCGGCAGAGATGGCTGTATGTCATTTTTAATCTTTTCCTTCACGCGCTCGATGACACTGAGAACATTCTCTCCAAATCGCACAACAACGATCCCTCCGGCCACTTCACCTTTTCCATCAAGGTCAACAAGGCCCCTGCGTATCTCCGGGCCCAATTGTACGTTGGCAACGTCGCGTAAGAAGACAGGCGTCCCTCCCCCGTTCGTCCCTACCGAGATTTCTTCAAGATCTTTAACACTCTTGATATAGCCTCTCCCTCTCACCATATACTCTACGCCTGAGAGTTCAAGGACCCGGCCCTCCACATCGTTGTTGCTTTTCCGGACCGCCTCCATAACTTTCATTAATGAAGTGTTATAGGCGACAAGACGGTTCGGGTCTATTTCTATCTGATACTGCTTCACAAACCCACCGACACTCGCGACCTGGGAAACGCCTGGCACACTCTCGATGGCAAGCTTGATATTCCAGTCCTGAAGGGAGCGAAGTTGCGAGAGGTCATGCCCTCCCTTCTCGTCTACAAGAGCATAACTAAAACCCCATCCCAGACTTGTTGCATCCGGGCCGAGGACAGGGTTCACATCGGGTGGCAGCTTAGCTCTTACTGACTGGAGATATTCAAGAACACGGCTCCTCGCCCAGTAGATATTCGTTCCCTCTTCAAAGATGACATAGATGAACGAACTGCCGAGAAAAGAATACCCGCGCACGGCCTGTACCTTCGGGGCGGCTAGAAGAGTCGATGTTATGGGATAGGTTACCTGATCCTCCACAAGGTCGGGGCTTCTCCCTGCCCAGTCTGTAAAAATGATTACCTGGGTATCACTGAGATCCGGAAGGGCATCGAGGGGGGTCTTCGTAAGGGCCCAGTATCCCCACACGCAGAGGAATACTACCATCAGGAAGATGATAAACTTGTTCTTAGCGCTGAATTCTATTATCCTGGAAATCATCTATTAGTTGATGTCGAGGCAGTGAGTAGTCTCTAGGTTTTGTTGATTATTCACGACCCTCAGTGTTTGGGCCCACCAAGAGGTGTTACCCCTTTTAACTGCGCCTCTGAATCGATGAGAAATGTGGCTGATGAAGCTACCTTGTCTGCCGCCTTTAATCCCTTTACTACCTCTCTGAAGCCTTCAGCCCGTATGCCAAGCAGAACTTCCCTTGGTTCAAAAATGCCCTCCCCTTTGTCTAGGTAAACAATTTGTCTCGTCCCTGTGTCGATAACTGCGTCATCGGGTATTGCAAGCCTTTTGCCGAGGTTAATCCTCACTTCCACATTCGTGAACATCTCTGGTTTGAGGTGTCCGCCTGGATTTCCGATCGTGAACCTCACCTTGGCGGTCCTTGTCTCACCGGCAAGAGTCGGATATACATAGTCGATTCTCGAAGCAAACTCTTTTCCAGGGAGATAGCTGAGGCTGAGCTTCGCCATTTCGCCCACCTTGACGAAGGGAAGTTCATATTCATATATGTCGGAGATGATCCAGACAGTCGAGAGGTCTGCCATATCAAAAAGCTTCTCTCCAGGCATAACGCGCATACCCTGTATAGCCATCTTCTGCACAACGTATCCGTTCACCGGACTATAGATGGTAAGTGTTCTCACGGCTGTCCCTGACTCTGCTATCTTCTTTATCTGGTCATCGGATATATCCCAGAGTCTCAACCTCTGTTTTGCGGCCTCCGCCACTGTCTCGGCATCCTTTGACAGCATTGTATACATATTTTTGTCTTTTATCTCTTCGCTCTGCCTTGTCCATCTGATGACGTCTAAGAATTCCTGCTGGGTAGCCATGAGCTCGGGACTGTAGATCTCCACGAGGGGTTCCCCTTTCTTTACGTATTTACCGGTGTAATCGACGTAGAGCTTCTCGATCCATCCTTCAACCTTGGTATTTACTGTGGCAAGCTTTCTCTCGTCGTACTCGATTTTCCCCACTGTCCTGATAACCTTCTCTAAGGGCCTTACAGAAACCTCTGTAGTCTTAACACCGATCATTTGCTGCTTTTCAGGCAGGATTTCGATTGTCGGCGCCTCTTCCTCTGTCTCTGCCTTTGCCGCTTCGGCTTGCTCTTTAGATGGCTGAGAAGCTGGCGGTGTACCGCCATGCCCTTCATGGCTGGGGCTTTGCTGAGCCATTGCCCGCTGCGGAACCTCATTTTTCGAGACTATGAAACCTGTCTTTGAAAGAGAGAATACAACTCCGGTTATACTGATTATTACGGCGAACATGATAATGGCAAGTCTATTCTTCATCTTCACTCACCCCTCAATTGCAAATCCATGCCCCCGGTAATTGATTCAAGCTTCGCAATCGCCTTTTCCCTCTCGACAAACTGCCCCCAGTATGACGTCTCATACTCGAGAAGAGCTTTCAGGCGCGAAATTACCGTTATCGCCTCGACCTTCCCCGTCACATAGCCCGCAAGGGCGGATTCGAAGTCCTGGTATGTCTTAGGGATAAGACCATCCTTATATAATCCCATAAGACTATCTGCTGTCTTCGTCATTGTGTAATTGTCCCTGATGGTCGAAGAAATCATTATCTTAGCGCCCTGCAGTTCGTGCTCAGCGGCTGTTAAAAGCGCTTGCGCCTCTAAGACGCCCTGTCTCTGCTTTGTCCTATAGAAAATTGGGATGTTGATTGTAGTCGTGAAGCTCCACATATCTTCAAACTCACCACCCCTTTTAAAATAGCCTGCATTGAGGGTAAAGTCGGGGTAGTACTCCTTCTCAGCAATCTTCACTTTTGCTTCTGCCGCAGCGACCATCCTCTCTTTCTCTTTCACAAAAGGCGAATGTTCAACATGGCGCTTCAAAAGTTCTTCCATGCTTAGGGACAGCTCAGTTCTTCCCGGTTCAACAGGCCTGCCAAGGGGAGAGGTAATATCCCTGCCGATAGTGCTGTTGAGCATGGACTCAAGGGACTGTATCTTCTGCTTCAGCATCTCCTCCTTTTCGAGGAGCATATATTTCTCCGTCTGGGCCATCAGGACCTCCTCCTGCACTCCCATCCCCGATGAGTAACGTGCGACAGCAGCATCCTCGATCCTCGAAAAAAGAATGGTTCTATCCCTGATAAGATCAATATCCTTGTAGGCCAGGAAAAGGTCATAATAGAGTTCCTTGACCTTCTCTATCGTCATTAACTTTATCTCCCGGTATGAAGATTTAAGGCTTTCAGCTTCCTGCGCAGCCACCTCGCCCTTTAATGACAGTTTTCCCGGAAAGGGGAACATCTGTGAGGCTGAGAACATCCACCATGCTTGGTCACTTTTGCCATAGGTGTATTGCCCGAAGCCGTCATTCTGATAACCGAACGTAAACAGGGGATCGGGGAGGCTCTTTACCTGCGGGATCTTGTATCCTGAGACAGCGACGCTCGACTCAGAGACAAGGATCTCGTGATTGCTCTTCAATGACTCGTCAATGAGATCCTGAAGGTTCAGGGCCTCATCAGAAGCACAGACGGTACGTAAGGACAAAAATAGACAACACAGAGTAAAATATATAGTTTCTTTGAGATATCCTCGCAACGCTTTTCTGCAGATTTTTGTCTTCACCAGCCCTTATTTTGCGTCCACGATGAACTTTGCAACAGAAGTCTTACCAGCCCTTACGATCTTCACAGAAACATTCCAGGAGCCGGCCATGGAAGGGTTAATTGTCGTTTTGTACTGCTCTCCCTTTAACTCAGCATTAACCTTATAATTCATTGGCGGCATCCCGGGCATTGCAGGCATGGAATACTCAACAATCACCTTCGCATCTTTGACGTTGTGACCCGATGCATCAGTAATCTCAACGCTGACGTTGTTGTCACCCACAACAGGCGGATTTTTGTCAATCTGTACAAAGACGTCGCAGTCACCGGCCTTCTTACTCACCTCATAATCCTTCGCATACACGACACCCGCGACCAAAAGCATAAACAAAGTTAATGCTGCCC
>DMNE01000164.1 GCA_003453735.1 Nitrospiraceae bacterium
ACCGTGCAGGTAAAGGATTCGAATGCATCGACGGCAACGAAAGCATTGTCTCTTACAGTTTATAGTGCACTTTCAATAACCACAAGCTCACTTCCGACAGGGACCGTCAGCACTGCATACAGCCAGACCTTGGCGGCAACGGGTGGTCTGACGCCTTATACGTGGTCAGTAGCATCGGGGAGTCTGCCCGCCGGGTTGACCTTGAGCAGTGCGGGAGTTATCTCGGGGACGCCGACAACAGCCGGGACTTCCAGTTTCACCGTGCAGGTACAGGATGCGAATGCGGGGATAGCGAACAAAGTATTATCTCTGACGATCTATGCCCCTCTGGCTGTCAGTACAAGCTCATTGCCTGGAGGAGATGTAAGTAGTGCATACAGTCAGACGTTAGCAGCAACGGGAGGACTGCCGTCGTATACCTGGTCAGTATCGTCAGGGAGCCTGCCCGCGGGGCTGACCTTGGCCAGTTCCACGGGTGTTATCTCGGGGACTCCCACAAAGACTGGGACTTCCACTTTCACCGTGCAGGTGAAGGATGCGAATGCATCGACAGCGACCAAGTCGTTGTCTATTACTGTTTATAGTGCGCTTTCAATAAGCACAAGCTCACTTTCTTCAGGGACTGTAAGCACCGCGTATAGCCAGACCTTGGCGGCAACGGGTGGTCTGACGCCTTATACGTGGTCAATAGCTTCAGGGAGTCTGCCCGCCGGGTTGGCATTGAGCAGCGGTGGAGTTATCTCGGGCACACCGACTACGGGAGGGACTTACAGCTTTACCGTACAAGTGGCAGACGCAAATTCCATGAAGAGCACAAAACAGCTTTCACTCACAATTACGTACGCCATCACCGCATCGGCCGGAGCGAATGGGAGCATCTCGCCTTCCGGTACGGTAACAGTGAGCTCTGGAGGCAGTCAAGCCTTCACGATCAAAGCGAATACGGGTTACCATGTCTCCAATGTGTTGGTGGATGGGGCATCGGTGGGAGCGGTGACGACTTACACCTTCAGCAATGTGACAGGGAATCACACCATCAGCGTGACATTCTCCAACACGTATAGCCTGACAGTGACGAAAGCGGGCACAGGCGGGGGTACTGTCACCAGCTCGCCTTCCGGGATTAGTTGCGGCGCCACTTGTTCGGCTGCTTTCACTAGCGGAACTTCCGTAACTCTTACAGGTTCTGCGAACTCGAACTCGTTCTTTGCGGGCTGGAGCGGGGGGGGCTGTTCAGGCACAGGTACCTGCAAGATAACGATGAGTGCTAATAATGCTGTGACTGCTACGTTTACGCAGTATATAACGGTGACTGCACCTAGTAGCGGCGTGAGCTGGGCGAGAGGTACAACACAGACCATAACATGGACATACGCAGGCAGTCCCGGTTCGTCTGTAAAAATACAACTGCTTCAGGGGGGCGCGGTGAATAGCACTATCATCCCAAGCACCTCGATAGGAAGCAGTGGAGCGGGATCTTACAGCTGGACGATTCCAAGCACTCTGGCGGCTGGGTCTACTTACCAGATAAGTGTTACAAGCACATCAAACAGCAATTATACAGGCATCAGCAACGGAGACTTTACTCTGGATTGAAGGTGCCCTAAATCAGGTAAACGTAATGATAAGCGAGCATTAAGATAAGGAGGGAGGAACATGAAGAACGTCTTATTATTTCTAATGGCGATCGCACTTGTCGTTGGTACAAGTGCTAAGGCAGTGGCCTTCAATAGCGGAAGCACAGGCACAGATGGAGCGTTAAACCCGACGGCAAACATCGCGATCCAATTACCGGCAAGTGGCATATTCAACTACACAACAGTGAATATCCCGGCAGGCGTAACAGTAACTTTTTATAACAACGCATCGAATACGCCCGCCTATATCCTCTCTTCCGGGAATGTGACAATCGCAGGGACCATCAGCGTAAACGGGGCAAACGGGAACAATATTTATCCCGGTATAAGCGGTCCGGGAGGATTTGAAGGCGGCCTCGGAGGCTCATCATCCGGCATGGCAGGCGGAAATGGTCTTGGCCCCGGTGGCGGCAATGCTGGCGCCACGGGGACTACCGCAGGAGCAGGCGGCGGCGGCGGGTTCGGAGCGGCCGGCAATAACGGAGCAGGCGGAGCAGGAGGCTCAGGCGGCGCAGCGTACGGCAACAACAGCATAGTTCCTCTGGTAGGCGGTTCCGGCGGCGGTGGCGGTAATTTTGCCATGAGCGGAGTCGGCGGTGGCGGCGGCGGTGGCGGTGGCGGGGCCATTATCATCGCGTCGTCGGGCACGATCAATGTGACAGGCACCATAACGGCGAATGGAGGCAGCGCGCCAACGGGATATGGGATTGGATCACCCTATGCAGGCGGCGGCGGTGGAAGCGGCGGCGGCATAAGACTCATTGCAAATACCATCTCGGTTAACGGGACCATGTCGGCAACGGGTGGGAGTGGCAGCTCATATGGTTATTATCTAGGCGGCAGTGGAGGCGTGGGGCGTATAAGGCTTGAAGCCAATACCATAACAGGGACAGGAACAACAACTCCCGCATATACCTTCGATTATCCTAGCACTGTATTTGTGACAAATGTGCCGGCTCTTGTGATAACCACAATCGGTGGGGTGAATGCGCCAAGTAATCCATCAGGCCAATATGGTTCTCCTGACGTAATATTGCCTTTGACGACTACTAATCCCGTGACGGTGACTGTAGCCGCAACAAACATCCCTGCGGGGACAACGGTCACTGTCACCGCAGTGCCGGAATACGGCTCTTCGGCAAGCGCCACCGGCGTTCTCAGCGGCACCAATGCCTCGTCAACAACTTCAGCATCTGTAACGCTCTCCACCACGTACCAGAGCATAATAACCGCATCCGCAACCTATACCATCCAGACCTCGATGTACTGGAATGGAGAGAAGATTGACAAGGTCAGGGTCGCTTCTACCATGNNTAGCAAAACTTTCGGGCTGGTAAAGCATGCGTGCAGGGGGATATATGAAGAGATCGGTTTTGTTTTTCCCGATGGTGTTCCTACTCATGTTCTTTGGCTGTGCTGATTTCTGTGAGGTTCAGATATCTGCAGACATCCCCCCTACAGACCCATTGACAGCCGCAAGCACAGGTGGAGGATCGTCCGAGACAGTAACGGTAGTATATATCACCAGGGCAGTCAAAGAGAAAAGCGGAATTGCCGGTCGGGCTGATGAGACAGGGTCAATGAGAGCGAAAACAACCGGCGCTTTAACATATGGGGGGGTGTCATGAAGAGATTCCATCGCGCTCTCCCCACACTCGTCTGTTTCTTTTCTTGCCTCTTGTTTTATGGTCACTCAGAAGCAGCTATCGATATCACGGCACAGCCTGCGGCAAATGGAAACGTTATTGTAAGTGCCGGATATGGTACTAACTGTGATGTTAGTCCATACATAGCTATCACAGCGTCCCCGGGGATAGGTGGATGTAACGGCCCAGGCAATTGTAACAACTGGGGCGGATGGTATGTCGATGGCTTTTTCATTTCGGCAGTGGACAACGTGAACAATCATCTATCAAGTGGTCAAAACTTCGTAACGTATTGGGCGAGGGGCAATGGGCAGGACATGCCGTGTAATTGCGTATGTCAACAGGGTGTTCAGAATGCAATAGTGTCCGTTTATGTTGGAAATTCATGTGACAGTGTGAATGGTGCATGTTGCACGGGAAGATGCTCCTGTACGGCCACTAAAATGGGTTCCTCGGCCAACTATGCATCAGGGAACCTCTATGACACTCTGGATATAGTTTCTCCACACGGAGGGGGACTGTCCGCCTCTTTTTCTCTTTCTTACAACAGTCTCGACTTCTCTGTCGGCCGGCTCGGCGGGAAATGGACACACAATTACAATATGAGGATACTGCCCGCGGGCACTTCCCTCTTGCTCATTGATGGAGATGGCAAAAGGTTATTTTTCGCAGACGATGGCACCGGCACCGGCACCTATCGTCCTCCTCAGAACGCTGGCGACTATTCGACGATCACTTTCCCTGCCGGTATGTACCAGCTTACGAAAAAAGAGGGCACGATCTATCAGTTCGACTCGGCTTCGGGCAAACTCCTGAGCATTACCGACCGGAACGGCAACAGCATAACCCTCGCATACAACGGCAGCTATCTTGCCACCATTACTGATCAGTACGGTAGGAGTATCGGGTTGTCGTACGACTCGCTCTATAGGATCGCCTCCGTGACGGATTTTGCCTCCGGGGCAACACTGATAGGCTATGACGCAAACGGTATGCTCGCAACCGTCACCGACCCGGCAGGCAATGCGTGGAATTATACGTATGACTCTCTTGGGAATATGCTTTCGAAGACCGACCCCATAGGGAATGTCACCACTTACACCTATGATACGCAGGTGAGGATAACCTCCTCTACCACTCCTGCAGGCACGAAAACGATCGCATACGGGACAGGGAATGTTGCCACTATCACGGAAAGAGACGGCGGGGCATGGACGTACACATACGATCCTACGGTTTCTGCTGCCATCGCGGTGACAGGCCCGAACAATGCAACGACGACCTCAACCTATGATGCCAATGGAAATCTTCTTTCTAAGACAGACGCCAAAGGGAACACTACCACGTATACCTACGATTCAAATGGGAATATGCTGACCATGACAGACGCGTTGAACAATACTACCACTTACACCTATAATCAGTACGGACAGATGACAAGCGCCACAGATCCGCAGGGCAACCTGACTGTATATAACTTCGACTCTAGCGGCAATCTTTTATCGGTGACAGACCCCAGCGGGGCGAAGACTATCTATCAATACGATCAACGGGGCAACGTCGTCTCGACAACCAGCGCATCCGGCCAGACAACGACGATTTCATATGATAGCTACGGGAATCGAAGCGCAATAACCGATCCGGCAGGGGCTGTGACGACTTACACCTACGACATCTCAAGCAACATGCTGAGCCAAACAGACCCCGCTGGCAATACGACGACCTTCCAATACAATGCCCTGAACCAGCTTGTAAGCGTAACAGACCCTTTGGGCAACGTTACAACCTATACCTATGACGCAAAAGGCAACCGGGCCTCTGTGACAGACCCAAGGGGAAAGGTCACGTCCTATGTTTACAACTACAACAACGATCCCACGAAAGTTACCGACCCCCTGGGCAACGTGACGACTAACACATATACAAGCACAGCGGGGGGGGGATGTACGTCCTGCGGAGCAGGGAGCGGAGACAAGCTCGCATCTGTGACGGACGCCAATAACCACACCATATCCTACCAGTATAACCTGATGGGCAAGCTCACAAACATGACCGACCAACTCGGCAATAGTGAGACCTATACCTACGATTTAAATGACAATCTCCGGACAATGACCGACAGAAAGGGCCAGACAACTGCTTACACTTACGACAGCCTGAACCGGGTTACAAGGGTCGACTATGCCGACGGAAGCTACACGACTTACACGTATGACACAACAGGCAAAGTGACCACCATAACCGACAGCGTATCGGGCACGATAACCTATACCTACTCCACTTCCACAAGCGGGGGGCCCGTGGGCAAAGTGCTCAGTGAGACTACGCCGCTGGGAAGCATCTCGTACACCTATGATGCCATCGGGAGAAGAACGAGCATGACCGTACTAGGTCAGCCTGTAGTGAACTACAGCTACGATGCTGACAGCCGCTTGACGGGGCTCAGTACCATTATCAACGGAAATGCATCGTCCTTTGGTATAGGCTACGATACCCTCGGCAGGAGGGCATCCCTCACCCTGCCCAATGGTGTCACGTCGGTGTATACTTTTGACAATGGGAGTCGTCTCCTGAATCTCCAACATTTGGGCCCCTTGACTCAGGTCCTTGAATCTTTGTCCTATACGTATGATGCGAACGGAAATAGACTGAGTATGAATAGATCGCCTTTACCTCTCCCATTGCCTCAAGCTGCTTCCAATACCTCTTACAGCGCAGCAAATCAGATGCTTTCCTTCAGCGATAAGAACATAACCTATGACGCCGACGGAAATATGGCGTCTGTGACAAATTCGTGTGGGACTACCACGTATACCTGGGATGCGAGAAACAGACTTGTTGGTATAAACGGTTTCAATCCTGATTGCTCTCAGCTTGCTGCGAGCTTCGAGTATGACGCTCTGGGGCGGAGAATTCAGAAAACGATCAACGGGCTGACAATACAGTATGTTTATGATGGGGTCGATATTATTCAGGAAATTGAGAACGGACAGGTTACTGCTAACTATGTTCGCACTTTGAGCATTGATGAGCCTTTGGCTCGAATAAAATCAGACGGGACAGTTCGGTATTACCAGCGGGATGCGTTGGGCTCAGTGATCGCACTCACTGATGGGACAGGTGCTGTGCAGACGACCTACACTTACGATCCCTTCGGCAATGTCACGGTCACGGGTGAGACGAGTGATAATCCTTTTCAGTACACAGGGCGGGAGAATGACGGGACAGGGCTTTATTACTATCGCGCTCGTTACTACTCGTCCGAGTTGCAGAGATTCATCAGCGAAGACCCGATAAGATTCAAAGGGGGGATTAACTTTTATGCGTATGTCAAAGATAATCCGACTAATTATACAGACCCAACTGGTAAAGGAGGGTTGTGTAAGGTCATTTGCTATGTAACATGTCCAATCATTTGTAATTTTATCGCACATAGAGCTTGCAATTTATGCCTCATGCTGCCACCACCTGCGAGTTTTATATGTTTTGCAGGTTGCTTGGTTGGAGGGAATCTTGCGTGTGAATATGGATGCCACAAGCTTTGCGATTCACTGTGTGATGACAACAAATGTAGTTCCAGTGGTTCAGGTGGTTCAGGTGGACCTGGCACCGGAGGTTGCGGCCCAGGTTCGGTTCCTATAGGTGGTGGGATGTGCTACTCCGACCCTGGGATGGGTTTACAGTAGTACGAGCCAGACGGTATCTTTTTCAAGCGCGAATAAAGGCAAAAAAAGACAAACCGTTCCGATGGAGCCGTCCTAAAGAAAAATCTAGGAACGTTTCAACGTGAGGTTTCTAGAAATGAATCTACAACAGTGGTTACTTCTAATAAGTTGTGCAGTCATGCTCTTCTATTTGTTTTCTATAGTGAGGGAAATAAGAATATTTTTGAGGACTAAAATGAAAAGTTCCTTCCTTTCCGCCCTAGGTGCAACTATTAGTTGTGTAGGGATTATTGGGGCAATTCTCTGGATAGCAAGCAATATAGAAGAAGTAAGAGAGGGCGGACTCGACGCTTGGATCGCTCCATTTCTCTTCATTCTTATAGCAACAATGGGGAAAATATTTGAAATCAAGGGAGATCGCGGCATACTTACTGCAGACAGTGGAGTCTGGGATGAAATTCGAAAAAAGACTAGTCTCTGGCAAAGATTCATAGGTGATGTGCCTGTTATTGAGAAAGATAATTTTCCTCCTACCTTTAAGAAAAAATCATTATTTATTTTTGCGTTGTCGTTAATAATACTTGGACTCTTAACAATACCTTTTTTCTGTCTTATTTTACGAAACGTTAATTATTTATTTTGGTCTGTTCTGATAGGACCAATCTTTACGGTAATCTATGGAGTACTTCTACTTATCAACATTAAGAAGAACACTAAAAAGGAACAACTCTGCAAGGGGATAGAAGAATAGAATTGCAAGTAACAAAAAAGAGAATAATTGGTATCAGGTCCTGATTGAAAGACTATTCCAAAATGAATAATGTCGAAACCTTCGGCAATGTCATAATCGATGATTCCGAGTTAGTCATTCAATTTGGGGTTTTTTGCACAACGCCTCGAAAAGGAGTTTATTTTATCAGGGCTGGGATGCGAGGGTCTAACCCTTTCGCCGGCGTTAAAGCGCTTAGCGGGTTTGCGGCCGTTTTTCACGCCGGCGACTGTTTTGAAACATCTGGAAATGACCATCGCTATTGATTTCCAATCTGAATATGAGAAATATGCATAGATTCTTAGGTATTGGGAACTGGGAAAACGGCCCTCAATACTCACTATATGGTGTTTGCTCAGATGAAAAACCACCCACAGATTCTGCGGAAGAGGCAATTTCAGAATGTGACTGCAGCCATTCTTCTCATTAATAATGCGAAATCTGCTTGTGATAGGCGCTGGAGTAATAAGTTTTTTTATATTACTTGCATCTATACCTCGTTTTAGGGTCTACCATAGAACAGGCATGATGGGTTTTCTCTTACCGGGACTCGGTTATATTGCATTTGCAATAGGTCTTTCAGGGATAGCTCTTATTGGATTCATAAGGCGGGAATTCACACTTTGGGATAACGCCTCAACATTACCTTTCTTTCTGCTAATAAGCTTTCCGATAGTGTAAGATGAATTCTGC